>NZ_JBOGBT010000086.1:0-66860 GCF_051656365.1 Silvania sp.
ACCGGCACGTCGTAATCCGGACGTTCACGGGCATCAGCCAGCGCGGCTTTGAAGGCGGTGTAAACCGCATTACTTTTCGGCGCGCAGGCCAGATAAACAATCGCCTGCGCAATGGCACGTTCACCTTCTGCAGGCCCGACCCGGGTAAAACAGTCCCAGGCGGATAGTGCCACCTGCATGGCGCGCGGATCGGCGTTACCGACATCTTCCGAGGCAATAGCCAGACAGCGGCGCGCCACATACAGCGGATCGCCCCCGGCGGTAATAATGCGTGCATACCAGTACAGGGCAGCATCAGGTGAACTGCCGCGCACCGATTTATGCAGCGCGGAGATCAGGTCGTAGAAACGGTCGCCCTTATTATCAAAACGCGCGCTGCGCTCCCCGGCGATTTCAGTGAGCAAAGCGGGTTGCAACACCCGCTTGCCGCGGGTATCAGACTCGGCCATGTCGGCCATCATCTCGAGCGTGTTCAGCGCCCGGCGTGCATCGCCGTTGACCAGCTCCGCAATGGCGCGGCGGGTTTCGTCAGGCAGAACAATGTCCTGCCCGCCGTAGCCGCGCGCTTTATCGTCCATTGCCTGGGTCAGCACCTGTTCAATGTCTTCGGTGGTTAACGACTTCAGCAGATAGACGCGGGCCCGGGACAACAGCGCCGAGTTTAGTTCGAACGAGGGATTTTCGGTGGTGGCGCCGATAAACGTAATGGTGCCATCTTCGATGTGCGGCAGGAACGCATCCTGCTGGCTCTTGT
This sequence comes from Silvania sp., assembly GCF_051656365.1. Classification (NCBI taxonomy): domain Bacteria; kingdom Pseudomonadati; phylum Pseudomonadota; class Gammaproteobacteria; order Enterobacterales; family Enterobacteriaceae; genus Silvania; species Silvania sp. The sequence continues at coordinate 755 of NZ_JBOGBT010000086.1, forward strand.
TGAAGCGGTGGACTTCGTCGACAAACAGGATCGTGCGGCGACCGGCATTGCGACTCTGACGTGCACGTTCAATTGCTTCACGGATCTCTTTCACCCCGGAGGTGACGGCAGAAATACGTTCAACGTCCGCATCCGCATAGCGGCCGATGACTTCGGCCAGCGTGGTCTTGCCGGTGCCTGGCGGTCCCCACAGGATCATCGAATGCAGATGCCCGGCCTCAATGGCGCGCGGCAAGGGCTTACCCGCAGCCAGCAGGTGCTGCTGGCCGATGTATTGCGCTAAATTTTCTGGCCGCATACGGGCGGCCAGAGGTTGAAACGCATTATCAGAAAAATCGAGCGACAGGTTGCCCACTCACGCCTCTTACTTGTTACGTTGGTCATCCACCGTTACGCCCTTCGGCGGGGTAAAGGTGAATTTCGATGCCTCAATAGCACCGTTTTGCTGTGATTTCAGCTGATAACTGCTGCGCTGTTCGTCCTGCTCAACGGCGCTGAACTGATTGATGGTGCCATTCGCGCTAACGTTGATGGTGAACTGCTTCAGGTTGCCGTTGCTGCCTTTTGGCGTCAGGACAAAGTCATCGCCGTTCTGTTTAATGTTGTACTGCTGCCAGTCGCTGGTCTGGTTACGGGCGATCAGCATAAACGGGGTATTGCTGGTGGCATCTTTCAGCCAGGTCGCCGTCGCCTGCTCAACAAACGGGTTAAAGAACCACAGTGTTTGTCCGTCAGAGACGAGGATGCTTTCATCCGGCTGCGTCATATGCCAGTTGAAAAGATTCGGACGCTTAACCCACAGATCGCCCTGACCTTCCTGCACCGCATTACCGCTGCCGTCAGTCACTTTCTGGGTGAAGCTGGCGTGGAAGCTGCTCACTTTATCCAGGCGGCTTTTCAGATCGCTGGCGGCATCAGCCCAGACGCTGCTTGCCACAAAGCTGGTCAGTAATGCACAGGTGATAGCGATTTTTTTCATTGTTATTCCTTACAATACGTCATCCCGAAATGGGAGCTTTCTGTCAACTATTCTGGACCTGCCCGCAGGCAGGCGACAGAAGAAAATGCTTAAATTTTGCTGATTTACCCATCTTTGCAATCGCGGGTGAATCACTCAAACGGCGGGGGTGCCAGTACTTCACGGTTACCGTTATGGCCCTGTTCGCTGACGATCCCCTGCGCTTCCATCTGCTCGATGATACGCGCCGCGCGGTTGTAACCGATGCGGAACTGACGCTGTACCCCGGAGATCGACGCTTTGCGTTTTTCGGTGACGAAGTTAACGGCCTGGTCGAACAACGGATCGAGATCTTCACCGCCGTCAACACCGCCGCCACCGCCACCTTCGCTCTCGCTGTCAGAGGTGATGCCTTCAACATACTGGGGACGACCACGCGCCTTCCAGTCCTGGACCACGGCATGGACTTCCTGGTCACGGACGAACGCGCCATGAACACGCACTGGCGAGGTGGAATTCGGCCCGGAATAGAGCATATCCCCCATGCCGAGCAGTGATTCCGCACCCGCCTGATCGAGGATAGTACGGGAGTCGATTTTGCTCGACACGGTAAAGGCAATACGGGTCGGGATATTGGCTTTAATCAGGCCCGTGATCACGTCCACCGACGGTCGCTGCGTCGCCAGCACCAGATGGATCCCCGCCGCACGCGCCTTTTGCGCCAGGCGGGCAATCAGCTCTTCAACTTTCTTGCCGACGGTCATCATCAGGTCGGCAAATTCATCCACCAGCACCACAATATACGGCAGTTTTTCCAGCACCGGATGTTGGGCATCCATGCTGTCACCCGGCTTCCAGTACGGATCCGGGATTGGGCGCCCCATTTTGGCTGCTTCCGCGATGATGTCGTTGTAGCCCGCGAGGTTACGCACCCCGAGCGCCGACATCAGCTTATAGCGGCGTTCCATCTCGTTGACGCTCCAGCGCAGGGCGTTGGCGGCATCTTTCATATCGGTGACCACTTCGGTCAACAGATGCGGGATCCCTTCATAAACCGACAGTTCCAGCATTTTCGGGTCGATCATGATGAAACGCACATCTTCCGGCTGGGCTTTATACAGGATGCTGAGGATCATGGCGTTAACGCCGACTGACTTACCGGAGCCCGTCGTACCTGCCACCAGCAGGTGCGGCATTTTTGCCAGATCGGCAATCACCGGCTCACCGGCAATGTCTTTACCCAGCACCACGCTCAGCGGCGACGGGTTATCCCGGAATTTAGCGTTGTCGAGTACTTCACGCAGGTAAACGGTCTGACGCTTTTTATTCGGTAATTCCAGGCCGACATACGGTTTGCCAGGAATGACCTCGACCACGCGCACGGCAACGGTCGACAGCGAACGCGCCAGGTCACGGGAGAGGTTCGAAATACGTGCAGCTTTTACGCCCGGTGCCAGGTTCAGCTCAAAGCGGGTGATTACCGGGCCCGGAGAGTAGTTCACCACATCCGCTTTAATGCGGAAGTCGGCCAGACGTAGCTCAACCAGACGCGCCATCTGATCCAGAGCAAAGGTATCTATCGGTTCAACTTCCGTTGGTGGCGGCGTGAGCAGATCAAACGACGGCAGCGGCGTCGTCGGTCTCTGGAGCGGACGGCTATCACCGTTACGCATCAACAGCGGATGGATCAGGCTCTGCTGCGGCTGAACAAGCTGCTGCGGTACCTGAACCTGCGGCTGCGGCACCTGAATAGGCTGCTGCGGTGCCTGAACCTGCGGCTGCGGCACCTGAACAGGCTGCTGCGGCTGAGCGAATTGCTGCGGTTGTGCAACCTGTTGCGGCTGCGCATAGTGCTGTGGTTGCTGCACCGGTGACGGGGCCACGGCAGGCTGCGGCGGCGTATACGCTTCGCGCGGCGGTTCTGCATCTGGCATCACGCCCGGGGTGAACAGGGGTTCACTCGGCGTATCATCCACCAGATCTTTCATCGGTGAGAATTCGAAGTCTGCCAGCGAGAACGGACTCGCCCCCTCGGGCTGTTCACCGGCGTAACGCTGCTGCTGCGTCGCGGCGAACTGACGCGCCAGCTCCTGCTCTGCGGCATCGTCGTCTTCTTGCTGCTGATAATGCTGAGGCTCAGTCTGATACTCTTCGCCATAACGCTGCTGCTGCGTTGCGGCAAACTGACGCGCCAGCTCATCCTGCTGCATCTCATCAGTATCATCACTGTACTGGTCGTCGTCGTACTGCTGACGCCCGACCTCACGCGCTTTCTCTTCTTCAGCCATGCGCTGAGAAGGCAGCTTGATGCCAAAAGAGGCCAGTTCGCGGCGAGTCGGGACGCGCACACGGTTAGGACGCGGCAGCTGCGGGCCAATGCCCTCTTTGACCTGCGGACGTGGTGCGCCGCTTGACGCGAGGCTGAATAAAGGAGCCGCGGCACTTGCTGCGGCGGTCGCCTGCTGCACGCCTGCAGCTACAGGTGCGACTGCAGCAGTGGCCGATACCGGATCAAAAGCCGGTACCGGAACAGAGGGAATTTCTACCGGTTTAACCGGAGCAGCCTCTTGCACCGGTTCAGGGACGGGCTGATACCAGGCCGCCAGCTGTTCGCGCTCGCGGGCGCGCTTCTCTTCCACTTCTTCAAAATAGTAGAGCGGCGGACGGGTGGCTTTCACCTCTTCGACAGGCGACGCTTCCACCGTCGGTGGAGCAATAACCGGCTCCGGCTGGAGTTCTGGCTGCTGCGGTTCATACTGCGGCTCAGGCTGGTAAGGCGTCTCAGGCTGCTGCCACTGCTGCTGGACATACTGTTCCGGCTCAGGGGCAATAACGGCTTCGGAAACCGGCACGCCAGGGACGGTTTGCCATTCAACCACGGGCTGTTGCAGAGAGGTCTCAGGAACGGAAGGCGCAGAGATTACCGGTTCAACCGGTGCAGCATAGGCCTGGGTGGCCGCCGTTGCGGCAGCGGCCGCCGCGATCGGCTCAGCGACGGAGTGGCCATTCAGCAGCGGGTCGTACTCATCATAGTCAGACGGCAGCGCGCGGTTGCCGGAAAATAGCACATCATCCGGATCGGCCGCGACGCCACGGGCGCTGTACGCCACTTCGTCGTCGTCCATCCGTTTCCCGGAGAACAGCGCGGCATCCGTTTTGCGGCCTAAGGGATTAGAGAATTTCTCGGCCACGCGCTTACGACGCAAAGCAGCGCCGCGCAGAATGCGGGCCCGACGCGATTCGCGGCGTTCAACGACCGGTTCATCTTCATCGTAGTCATCTTCATACTCTTCGTCATTCACCCAGGTGTCATCCCGACGGGTGCGGTTGCTGGCGAAGGTCAGAATATTGAGGATCACGCTGCCGATCTTTTCGGCAATGCTGACCCAGGACCAGCCGGTAAACAGCGTCAGCCCTGCGCCCCAGACGCAAAGCAGCGCAATAGTCCCGCCGCTACTGTGCAGCATCGGCTGCAGCGCGGTGCTGAGCAGGCTGCCAATCACGCCGCCGGAGGCAAAATACCAGATGTCATCGGCGTTAATCGCCGCTAGACCGCAGGACGTCAGAAGCAATGCCAGCGCGCCAATCAGGCGCAGCGAGACGGCAAAATAGTCGATATAGTCATCGTTCTGACGATGGCGCCAGGCAAACCAACAGCCGCCGATAATGATCACCGGCAGGGTGTAGGCCATCACACCAAAAATAAAGAACAGCGTATCGGCAAGCCAGGCACCGGGAACGCCACCCAAATTATGGATAGGCTCATGCCATGCGGTTTGTGACCAGCTGGGATCGGAAGGATTGAAACTGAGTAAGGCCGCCATCAGCCAGACGGCAAACAGGGCAACGAGCAGCAATAACGCCTCAAGGAGTCGGCGTCCACTGCTCAGTTTGGTTAAATTGACTTCTTTGTCTTCGGTGTATTCCTGGCTCAAGAAAGGCTCTCCAGGTATCAGGCATTTCCGGCCTGAGTGCTAAAACGGACAACAGTGCCGGGATCCCGACACTGTTGCTGTATGGATTAACAGGAGTGTAATCAAAGTACGCTCATATTGCACCTGTTCCGTGTTAGCGCGTCTTAATAACCAGACGATTGCTCTGTTTGACTTCTTCCATTACCACATAGGTACGGGTGTCGTTCACGCCAGGCAGTCGCAGCAGGGTCTCACCCAGCAGCTTACGGTAAGCGGACATATCAGGTACACGGGTTTTCAACAGGTAGTCGAAATCGCCGGAAACCAAATGACACTCTTGAATTTCTTCCAGTTTTTGCACAGCGGAGTTAAATTGCTCAAACACATCCGGGGCGCCACGATTCAGAGTAATCTCAACAAATACCAGAAGTGAGGCATCCAGATAATGCGGGTTCAGCAGAGCCGTATAGCCCTGAATAAAACCCTGTCTTTCCAGTCGGCGCACACGCTCAAGGCACGGCGTCGGGGAAAGTCCCACACGTTTTGAAAGCTCGACGTTGGAAATACGCCCATCCTTTTGCAACTCATTAAGAATGTTACGATCGATGCGGTCGAGATCTTTGCCAGGGCGCTTCTTACTATCTACCATTATTATTGTCTCTCTGTATTCCTTCCCTAACTCCTGCCAGGACCCTGTGCACTTCACTGTTCAGAGTCTTTCCCCGTGAGTAATCGCATCACCTGTATTTTAGTTTGCGCGATGTCGATTGGGGTTATGTGGTAAGAAGACCGTGCCCAAAGGCGGCCATCAACATCACGTATGGCATCTGTCCACACCATGCGTAGATTTCGCTGACCCGGTAAAAATGGTGATTTTGTGCATGACTATGCGTTACACAAAGGCCGATTTTTTTTCTTCCTTCAATGTTTTCGCAAAAGCGCAGGGGATTGTCAAAGCAAAACATCGAAATTTAGTACAACATGCCGGATATTCATTGCGACCGGCGATTAATCCTCAACTTATCGCCGCAGTTTCGACCAATCGCCCAGGTCTGCTGGTGATAAAATCAGCACCGCTGTACCGCCGTTCATCGCCCTCTTCTATTGCAGCTATCGTTAACAAAATCGCTGCGCCCTTTTTTTACGGCAACAAATTCCCTACAATCCGTGAAAATATCTGCTAACAACAATGGGGATCTCATGGGCACGGCCAAACACAGTAAACTGCTAATCCTTGGTTCTGGACCTGCGGGATATACCGCAGCGGTCTATGCTGCACGCGCTAACCTGCAACCGGTACTGATTACGGGCATGGAAAAAGGCGGTCAGCTGACCACCACCACCGAAGTAGAAAACTGGCCAGGCGATCCTGAAGGCCTGACTGGGCCACTGCTGATGGAGCGTATGCACGAGCACGCCGCCAAATTTGATACCGAAATCATTTTTGACCACATCAACAAAGTCGATCTGCAGAACCGTCCGTTCCGCCTGATCGGCGACAACGCCGAATACACCTGCGACGCGCTGATCATTGCCACCGGGGCCTCTGCTCGCTACCTGGGTCTGCCGTCTGAAGAGGCGTTCAAAGGCCGCGGCGTGTCCGCCTGCGCCACCTGCGACGGTTTCTTCTACCGCAATCAGAAAGTGGCAGTCATCGGCGGAGGCAACACCGCCGTTGAAGAAGCGCTGTATCTGGCGAACATCGCCTCTGAAGTGCACCTGATCCACCGCCGCGATACCTTCCGCGCGGAAAAAATCCTGATCAAACGTCTGATGGATAAAGTGGCCAGCGGCAACATCGTGCTGCACACCCACCGCACCCTGGAAGAGGTGACCGGCGATCAGATGGGTGTAGCGGGTCTGCGCATTCGTGATACCCAGAACACGGACAACGTCGAGACGCTGGAAGTTGCCGGTCTGTTTGTCGCCATCGGCCACAGCCCGAACACCGCGATTTTTGACGGTCAACTGGCGCTGGAAAACGGCTACATCAAAGTGCAGTCCGGGATCCACGGTAATGCCACCCAGACCAGCATCCCTGGCGTATTCGCCGCAGGCGATGTGATGGACCATATTTACCGTCAGGCAATCACCTCTGCGGGCACCGGCTGTATGGCGGCGCTGGATGCAGAACGTTATCTCGACGGATTAGCCGACCAACGTAAATAATCTTTACAAGTCAGCTACAAACGTAAAAAAGGCGGCGATAAGTCGCCTTTATTGTCTCTGCGTTGTAACATTGCCGGGCCCAATACCCAATAACAGCACCTGCAAATCACGCAATGGAAAAAACCCGTCAACAAGAGCTGACTCGCTGGCTCAAGCAGCAAAGTGTACTTTCGCGCCGCTGGCTGAATATCTCCCGACTTTTGGGGTTTATCAGCGGCCTGTTGATTGTCGGTCAGGCCTGGCTTCTGGCTCGCATTCTTAACCACATGATCATGGAAAATATTCCACGGGAAGCGTTGCTTCTGCCGTTTATCGTGCTGATCCTGGTGTTTATCCTGCGTGCGTGGGTGGTCTGGCTGCGTGAGCGTGTGGGTTTTCACGCCGGACAAAATATCCGCTACGAAATTCGCCGTCAGGTCCTCGACAGGCTGCATGAGGCCGGTCCCGCCTGGATTCAGGGCAAACCTGCCGGTAGCTGGGCCACGCTCGTCCTTGAGCAAATCGACGATATGCATGATTATTATGCCCGCTATCTGCCGCAGATGGCGCTGGCCGTGTTTGTGCCGGTACTGATCGTCCTCGCCATCCTGCCTTACAACTGGATCGCCGCGCTGATCCTGCTCGGCACCGCCCCGCTGATCCCGATGTTTATGGCGATGGTTGGAATGGGTGCTGCAGATGCTAACCGCCGCAACTTCCTGGCGCTGGGCCGACTCAGCGGCCACTTCCTCGACCGCCTGCGCGGAATGGACACGCTGCGCATCTTTGGTCGCGGTGAAGCCGAAACCGAAAACATTCGTCAGGCGTCGCAGGATTTTCGTCAGCGCACCATGGAAGTGCTGCGTCTGGCCTTCTTATCTTCCGGGGTGCTGGAGTTCTTTACCTCGCTGTGCATTGCGCTGGTGGCGGTCTATTTCGGCTTCTCCTATCTGGGCGCGTTTGATTTTGGTCACTACGGCACGGCAGTCACGCTTTCAGCCGGGTTCCTGGCGCTGATCCTTGCGCCGGAGTTTTTCCAGCCGCTGCGCGATTTAGGCACCTTTTACCATGCCAAAGCGCAAGCAGTCGGCGCGGCGGATAGCCTGAAAACCTTCCTTGAAACGCCTCTCGCCCATCCGCAGCGCGGCGACGTGACGCTGAATACCAGCAGTCCGGTCAGCGTTGAAGCAGACGATTTCTGTGTCCTGTCACCAGAAGGCAAAATACTGGCCGGGCCGCTGAATTTTACCCTCTCTGCGGGTCAACGCGTGGTTTTAGTCGGCACCAGCGGGTCAGGCAAAAGCTCCCTGCTGAATGCGTTATCCGGCTTTATGGCCTACAGCGGCTCGTTACGGATTAATCAGACTGAACTCTCGGCTCTGGATCCCGATGAATGGCGTAAGCACCTGAGCTGGGTCGGTCAGAACCCGCAGCTTCCGGCGGCAACGCTGCGCGAAAACGTGTTGCTGGCGCGCCCGGATGCGCGCGAAGATGAACTGCATTCCGTTCTCGATCGCGCCTGGGTCAGCGAATTTCTGCCGCTGCTGCCGAACGGTGTCGATACGGTCGTGGGCGATCAGGCTGCCGGGCTTTCAGTCGGCCAGGCGCAGCGTATCGCCCTCGCTCGTGCCCTGCTTAACCCGTGTCAGCTGTTGCTGTTGGACGAGCCCGCCGCCAGCCTGGATGCACACAGCGAACAGCGCGTGATGCTGGCGCTGGATGAGGCTTCCCGGCAGCAAACGACGCTGATGGTGACCCACCAGTTGGAAGGTATTGCCCACTGGGATCAGATCTGGGTAATGGAAAATGGTCACCTTGTCGAACAGGGTGATTACGCGACGCTCGCTGCGGCTGAAGGACCTTTTGCTGCCCTGCTGGCTAACCGTCAGGAGGACATCTGATGCGTGCCTTACTGCCTTACCTGGCGCTATATATGCGCCACAAATGGATGCTCACCCTTGGCATCGTGCTGGCAATCGTCACGCTGTTGGCAAGTATCGGCCTGCTGACGCTCTCCGGCTGGTTCCTGTCGGCTTCAGCAGTGGCCGGTTTTGCCGGGCTTTACAGCTTCAACTATATGCTGCCTGCTGCAGGCGTGCGCGGTACGGCAATCGCTCGCACCGCCGGACGTTATTTCGAGCGTGTGGTCAGCCATGACGCGACATTCCGGGTGCTGCAACACCTGCGGATCACCACGTTCAGCAAGCTGCTGCCCCTCTCCCCTGCCGGGTTGGCGCGCTATCGTCAGGGCGAACTGCTGAACCGCGTCGTCGCAGATGTGGATACGCTCGATCACCTTTACCTGCGCGTTATCTCCCCGTTGGTGGGCGCGTTCGTGGTGATTGTCGTGGTCACGCTGGGGCTCAGCCTGCTGGATGGCACTATCGCACTGGCCCTCGGCGGGATTATGCTGCTGACCCTGTTTTTACTGCCGCCGCTGTTCTATCGCGCCGGGAAATCGACCGGCGAGAATCTGACCCGTCTGCGCGGCGAATACCGCCAACAGCTCACCTCCTGGCTGCAGGGTCAGGCGGAGCTGACGATTTTCGGTGCCAGCCGCCGCTATCGTGCGCAAATGGAAAATACCGAGATGAGCTGGCACGAAGCGCAGCGCAAGCAGTCGGAACTGACGGCCTTATCCCAGGCATTGATGCTGCTGATTGGCGGTTTTGCGGTGATCGCCATGTTGTGGATGGCCTCCGGCGGCGTGGGCGGCAATACGCAACCTGGCGCCCTGATCGCGCTGTTTGTCTTCTGCGCGCTGGCCGCGTTTGAAGCCCTCGCGCCCGTTACCGGGGCGTTTCAACATCTGGGTCAGGTGGTGGCATCTGCGCTGCGCATCACCCAAATCACCAGCCAGCAGCCCGAAGTGCAGTTCAGCACCGCCTCCTCCGATGTGCCTGAACGGCTGGCACTGCTCCTGACGGATGTGAGCTTTGCCTATGAAGGCCAGGCGCAGCAGGCGCTGGACAACGTTAACCTGACGATCCCCGCAGGCGCACACGTTGCGGTGCTCGGACGTACCGGCTGCGGCAAATCGACGCTGTTACAGCTGTTGACCCGCGCCTGGGACCCGGCGCAAGGCCAGATTCAGTTCAACGACACGCCGCTGATGCAGATCGGCGAAAAGGCGTTGCGTCAATCAGTGAGCGTAGTACCGCAGCGCGTGCATCTTTTCAGCGCGACCCTGCGCGAAAACCTGCTGTTAGCCGCCCCCGGCGCAGCAGACGATGTATTAAGCGCGATGCTGGCAAAAGTGGGCTTGCACAAGCTGCTGGAAGACGAGGGGCTGAACAGCTGGCTCGGCGAAGGCGGACGTCAGCTTTCCGGTGGCGAACTGCGCCGACTGGCGATTGCGCGCGCACTTCTGCATGATGCACCGCTGATGCTGCTCGATGAACCCACAGAAGGTCTGGATGCCACGACCGAGCGTCAGATCCTTGATTTACTGGCGAAAGAGATGCAGGACAAAACGCTGCTGATGGTGACGCACCGTCTGCGCGGACTGGCAGATTTCGATCAAATTATTGTGATGGACAACGGAAAAATTATTGAGCAAGGTAGTCATGCAGAGCTGTTGGCGAAACAGGGCCGCTACTACCAGTTTAAACAACGTCTGTAGTCTATATTTGAACCGATCCCTGCTTCGCGTACTGGAGTTTCGTTGTCATGCGCCTGGTCCAGCTTTCTCGTCATTCTCTGGCGTTCCCTTCTCCGGAAGGGGCGCTGCGTGAACCTAATGGTTTGCTGGCCCTGGGCGGCGACCTGAGTCCATCGCGATTACTGATGGCTTATCAGCACGGTATTTTTCCGTGGTTTTCTCCCGGCGACCCGATTTTATGGTGGTCGCCCGATCCCCGCGCCATCCTGTGGCCCACGCAATTTCATCTCAGCCGCAGCATGAAGCGCTTTCATGCCCGTTCCCCGTATCGCGTGACCCTCAATCACGCCTTTGGACAAGTGATCGAAGGGTGCGCCAGCGACCGTTCAGAAGGCACCTGGGTCACGCCCGACGTGATTGCCGCCTATCACCGGCTACATGAGCTGGGGTATGCGCACTCGATAGAAGTGTGGCAGAACAATCAGCTGGTTGGCGGCATGTACGGGGTTGCTCAAGGTGCCCTGTTTTGCGGTGAATCGATGTTCAGCCGCGCCGTGAATGCATCTAAAACGGCACTGCTGGTCTTCTGCACCCGCTTCGCTCAGAGCGGCGGCAAGCTGATTGATTGTCAGGTCCTGAACGAACATACCGCCTCGCTGGGGGCGGTGGAGATCTCGCGACGCGAATATCTTGAGCATCTGGATGCCCTGCGGATGCAGAAATTACCGCAAAACTTCTGGGTGCCCGCGACGTTATTTACGCCGCAGGGGTAAATGTTTTCCGCATATTTTTCCCTATGATGCTATAATTGTGCCGCAGAGTAGGTTCTGCCTGTTGCCCCGCCGCCGTTTGGGAATAGTTCGCATCCGATAACGCCCTACCGTTTATCCTGCCACCTCCCCTTTACGTATGCGCTTTTCGTACGGTCGAACCGTGACGTCCGGGTAATACGCTGAAACTGCTTTGTTGCGTTTTAACCGCACAAATCTTTACTTAATTGATGAATTTCGGCATTATCTTGCCGGTTCAAAACTTGGTAGTGATACCCCAGAGGATTAGATGGCCAAAGAAGACAATATTGAAATGCAGGGTACCGTACTTGATACGTTACCTAACACCATGTTTCGCGTAGAACTGGAAAACGGTCACGTCGTTACCGCGCATATCTCCGGTAAAATGCGTAAAAACTATATCCGTATTCTGACGGGCGACAAAGTGACTGTTGAGCTGACCCCGTACGACCTGAGCAAAGGCCGCATTGTCTTCCGTAGTCGCTAAGAGTTTTCGCCGGTGATGGCGTACAGAGAATAATAAAGGCCGGGATATCCCGGCCTTTTGTTTTTGCGTTGCTCAGAGCATGTCAGAACCAGATTTCAGTCTGCACGCCAAAGTTCCACGTCCCGCCTGCGGTAAAGCCCTTACTGCCAAAGTCATCGTTGATGGCGTAGCGATCCAGCTCTTTATCCCAGTTCATCCAGGTCGCAAACAGGCGAATTTCCGGTCGCGCCTTAATATCAAATACGTTGCCCACTTTAAACGTCGGCGCAAACGTCAGCTTGTAAAAATCCCCCTTCACTGCCTGATACTGATTCACCTCGCCGTCTGAACGGTAGGTTCGTCCGTTGGGATCCAAATCCATATATTGCCAGGATGCTTCATAGAGCAGCGCAAAGTGCGGACTTAAGGCCTGAGACGCACGCACGTTGAAGCTTGCCCAGTCGTAACGGTCCCCGTCGCGGTAGCGATCTTCACTGTGCTGGGCAATAACCGACGGCGCAATTTCCCAGTTTTTCGCCACCGGCAGAATGCCATACGAGGCGAAACGTAACGAGGTGGCATTATCCGTCAGATCGCCGTCGCTGCCCGGCTGACGCGCTTCTGCCCCCAGTCCCCCGCCAAACTGCAGGGCAGTTTCGGATACCCCTTTGGTCAGCCCATAAAACTGCTGTTTATCATGGTACGCCAGCATCGCGTAGTACCCGTTTTGTGCGATGTTGTCGCTACGCAGGGCATAACTTCCCGTCGTGGAGGTATTGTCTTTAAGTTCGTCATTCCCCTGCGCCGTCATGCCGGTGAGCATCAGCTGCCAGTTACCGTAGAAGTGGTTAGCCGTGAGCATAAGGTTCTGAATGTCGTTGTCTTCATAATGTGAACTGCCCAGATCGCCGAAGTTGCGTCCATACAGGGAATAGTCACCTTTCAGGTTATTGGTCCACTGCACGTCGTAGATCCCGGCTCCGGTCCCGCCGAGGAACATGATATCGCTGTCGGTGAAGTGAATATCAAAGTTGTCCCTGTCAAAACGCTTCCCGGCCCAGAGGTAAGCATTCTGTACCGGCCCGGAAAACTCCGGGAAGTTGCCCATCTCAACGTACATCTGTCGCACGTTGATGTGGTGGCTGTCGTTATCCTGTACCCAGGGATCGGGGTTGGTGGCGCCATCGGCAATCATGGTTTTAAAATGCGCCCACGAGCCGTCATCAAAGGTCATGCGCTTCCCGAAACTGAGCTCGATGTAATTATCTTCTTCGTTACCCAGTCGCCCGACGTGTGCGTCACCGTTCAGGGAACTGGCCGGCGACACGCCCGGCCCGCCGCGTCCGCCTTTGCCGTGGTTATTGATCAGCAATCCAGAGCGGGCGTAGGCATTAAATTCAAACCCGTCGGCGAGCGCGTTTTTCTGCTGCTTTTGGCTGACGGTTTCCACTTTTTTATCGGTGGCCTGGGCCTGCTGGCTCAGAGTCGCGACCTGCTCTTCTGCTTTAACCGCACGCTTTTCTGCCTCGGCGGTACGTTGTTCCGCCATGCTCAGACGCTGCTCCAGCTGCGCCAGACGTTGTTCAACACTTTGTCCGTCGGCAAACACATACGACGGTGAAAAAAGGGCGCAGCAAACCGCTGCGCTCATCACAGAGATGCGCATAGATGTCCTGTTATCAGAAAGGGGTCAGTTTAAATAACGGCAGATTTTTTAAGTTTAGGTTCGTCGTCTTTCGCGAAAATTCCGGCATCCAGATCGGCCCGGATCGCCTCGAAGCTATCGTCGAGCCGGTAGAAGCGACCGATCCAGAACATCGACGCCACAATCAGCCCGGCGGGGATCCACAGATAGCAGGCTTTGATGGCAAACAGCGCGTCCGGGGATTGCACGCTGTTCGCAATATAGCCGCCCGAAGAGAGCAGAAAACCGGTGATCGCCCCTGCCCCTGCCATCGCCACCTTGCCGAGAAAGCCGTTGATGGAGGTCAAAATACCCGCGGTATTGATACCCGTTTTCCAGACGCCGTAATCCACCGGGTCGGCCTGCATTGAGAAGTAGATTGCAGTACGCTGGCCTGCGCCAAGCGACAGGACGATGGCACCAATAATTAATCCCCAGTAGTTCACCCCGGCGACAATCATGATGCCCATACCGATAAGGTTAATGGTGCTGGCCACCAGGTAGACATGGCGTTTTTTCATTTTGCCCGCGAGGAACGGCACCGTCAGCGTACCGAGCAACGGCACAAAGGAGGCGATCCCGGCCACGATGGCGGTCAGTTCACTGCTGCCGACGTAGTAATGGAAGAAATAGACCAGCGCCCCGGTCTGGAAGAAGAACGCGCCCCACATCAGGAAGATGTTCAGCGCGAATACTTTCCACGGCGTGTTAGATTTCAGGCCCGTCCAGGCACGTTTAAGCGTCATGCGCTCCTGGGTGATCGTGATCTTCTCCTCAACGTTGCGGAAACTGATCAGCAGGAAGAAGGTCGCAATCACGCCAAACACAATGGCGGTGTACAAAAACCCCTGCGCCTGATTGCCCTGTCCCAATGCGCCGACCAGCGGCAGCGTGGCAACCGCCACAATGGTGGAGCCCAGCGAGCCCAACAGAATACGCACAGCCGATAAGGTGGTGCGCTCCTGTGAATCCGCAGTCAGGAACGGCAGCATCGCGCAGAAGGGAATATTGACGATGGTGTACAGGAATGACAGGCAGAGATAGGTGATGAAGGCATAGATCAGCTTCCCGGTGGTACCGAAATCAGGAACGTAAAATGCCAGAATACACATCAAACCAAAGGGTACCGCGCCAATCAGCAGCCACGGGCGGCAGCGCCCCCAGCGGGTGGTGGTATTGTCGATCATCAGCCCCATCAACACATCCGCCACGCCATCGACCAGCCGCGTCACGAGGAACATGATCCCGACCCAGTAAGCCGGTAAGTTCATCACATCGGTATAAAAGAACATCAGATACAGGGAAATCAGCTGCCAGACCAGGTTACAGGAGAGATCGGCGATCCCGTAGCCTAACCGTTGCCGCCATAGCATTAAGAATGATTTAGCCATTTTGTCCACTTTATAGTTGTTTATCAGAGACCGAACTGGCGGATAAACCAGGCCGGGGTACAGCTCCACGCATGGCAGTAACTGTTGATGAGCTTACTGCCATAAGGAGAGAAATCGGGTCTTTCTGGATCAAATAATTCCCAGAAGGTATCCGCCCCGTCGTCCACCATCGCCCCCCAGTAGGCTTTAATCTCGGCCACGGCACGTTCACGCAGCCCGCATTTCAACAGCGCGGCAATAAAGTGATGGCGTAGATAGGGGGTGTTCATTCCCACTGATGGGGGAGACTGAATCAAATTGCTGAGAACATTTTGCTGATGCGCCACATCGCCCACGTCGGCCAGCACCAGCCAGATTTGCGAGGCGGCGCTGATCTGGCGCTGAGCGCCGCTGACATAAAATCCCGCTGACTCATCCCACAGCTGATGGGCCGCACGTTTCACCTGTGCCAGCTTGTCGTTCAGCATTGCGCCTTGGGCAGGGTCGCAAATCTCTGCCAGCCGAACGGCTTTTTCGATGCAGTAGATGAGCACTCCCTGGGATGCGGCCTGCTTATTAAGCCGATCGTGCCAGTCGATAAACGACCACCAGTCGTCACCATCGATGACCAGCCCGTCATGGCAACGCGCCAGCGCCAGTTCGATCTGACGAAGGGCGACAGGCCACAGGGCTTCGGCTGTGTGTCTGTCGTCGGTCGCCTGCAGATAGTTGTAGAGGGTGTCGACAAAAAAGAGTGAATAATCAAACAGAAACGTATCGTCAGCCACCACATCAGGACGAACAAAGATATTGGCAGACACCATCCCGTCTGCGCGGCGATGACCGGCAAACAGATACAGGCAGCGGCGAACAAGGTCGTGATTCGCGAAGGTAACGTCATTTACCAGCGCCTGTAAGCGCAGATCGCCCAGCCATAAACGACGATCGCGCTTCGGCCCGTCTTCGAACACCTCCTGCATGCAATTGCGCAGGGTTCTGACCGCCACTTCATCTATTTTTCGCAGCTGAGGATCGGCAGATTCACAGGCTGGATATTCCAGTGGGGCGGAGCTGACGCTATTTAAGGTGATCTGCTTAAAGCGCAGCTGATATTTTGGCGAGAGCGCCACGACGCGAATTTTCAGATAACGGAAGCAGTAGCGGCGTGCCAGCGTAATATCTGCCGGCAGGATATCAAGATATTCATGATGTTGTTGTAACCAGCTGCTGCTTAACCATCCTTGATAATCGCTGAACGGCTCGGCCATTTCGCACAGCGTTTCGCCAAAAATAAACTCCAGATGGGCAGGTGCATCCGGCGGACTGCCTGCGGCTTCACAGCTAAAATTTAACCAGCCGACACCGTGGGTGCCAAAATCCAGAATAAAGGTATCGCCCGGCGAGAAGCTTTTTGTCAGCCATGTGCTGGCATCGGCTATCTTTTCGGCGCGCCAGCCGAGCAATGCGGAACCGTCGGCAACCGGGTTGATGACGCTGACCGGCGAAATCGCCTGAGAATGGAGCGTTGGCATTAATGCGCTGGCGTTGGCAAGGAACTGCTCATCGCGAAGCATAGTGAGATTATGGTGCTGCTGGATTGCCTGAGACATACTGCGTCCTCTGTAAGATTTTAGGCAGAATAAAGTTCATCCGGAAACCCAGCCACTCTGATAGTGCCAACCCCCTGCGAAGGTTGGCACTGCGAGTGAGGTCGACCTGAGAATGTTCACACTTTGTAAAAGAGGGCTTCTGTCGGGTGGGTAAATCTATTAAGGTGCTCGCAGCTTTCCTTGCCGCAGGATAATTTATGAACACCTTAACCGTTGAGCATTATTTCAGTTCCATCCACGACAAACTCGCGCTTTATAGAAGCGACCCGGAAGACAATAGCTGCGAGCATTGCCATGAATTTGATGAACTGGTTATTGTTGAGCAAGGACATGGTCTGCACGTTATTAATGGAAAGCCACTTTATATCCAGCAAGGGGATATTTTTTATGTGCAGCGCGGCGACTCTCACTTTTATGATGAACTGGGGACGTTGAAGCTAATCAATATCCTTATCAATCCCGTGGCTAATTTTGTTTTCTTACAGCAAACAGAATCCCTTCTGCAACGATTCTCGGTGCGGGATGCGCGCTGCTATACGTGGCTGGCACCGGATGCGCGAATGCAGTGTAATTCGCTAATTGATAAAATCTTCAGTTCCCAGCCGCTCCGGGCTGAGCAGCGGGAGTCGCTTTTTTTCCAGCTGGTCAATACGCTGCTGCAGGCGCAGTCGGAGGTTAACCATAACAACACCCGTTATAAATTGCATAAGCTGCTGAACCACTTACAGGAAAACTGTTTTGAAGAGTATGACTGGAATGACCTCGCAAAGCAGTTTCATTTAACGCCAAGAACCGCGTTTCGGCATATCAAAGCCGCAACAGGCATGACGCCAGAAAATTATGTTAAGCACCTGAGGCTGGTATCGGCTCGGGTAAAAGTCCGTGAAACCGACATGACCATTACCGAAATCGCCTTCCTGTGCGGTTTTGCCAACAGCAGCCATTTCAGCACCCTGTATAAAAAAGTCTTTTCGATTACGCCAAGTGAAGAGCGCCGACGGGTTGAAATTTGTGGCTAGTGCGCCTGAATGTCTCAGGCGCAGGATTGGCATCAGTGAATGCTCACCACCGTCATATCTGCCAGCATGCTATGTGTAATATCGTGTAGCAGCCCGGTGAGATGCGGGAGCTGATCGCGATCGAAATGCGACACCAGCAGGACATGGTTTAGCGCGCGGCAGTAGTCGCACTGGGTTTCGGTGCTGTCCAGCAGCCACTCTTTTCTCTGCGCAGGTTGTAACTCATCGTCATCAAGCACGCGAAAATCAGTCATCGATTTTTCGAGCTCAGCGTTGAATGCCTCAAGATAAGCGGCAAGGCAGCGAGCGATGGGCTGCGTTTGCGGTAGCGAGTCGCAATCCACCAGGATTTCAGTCAGCAGGTTGCAGCGCGCTGCGAGGGTGGCGAGATCGGGGGTGTTGAGTTCGAGTTCGCTATATAGTTGGGAAATAGTATTTTCATTAAGCATAAATCATCCTTTATGCACGGGTAATTTTCATTGTGCACACTCTCAGGACGCCAATCCTGACACCTGATTTTGCAGGTGCGCCGCCATTTTATTACTGTGGTTTTATCCAGCAATAATCTTGTTTCAATTCTGGATAGCGCCTCGCAAAGTTTGATGTCGCCATGGCAATGGGATCCCCACAACTTGCTGATTTTATTCAGGCATAAAAAAACCGGGCTTTCGCCCGGTTTTTATCATCAGTACAAAATCTTAGTGTGCCGCTTCCGGCTTATGCTTCTGCGCACTCTGGAAATCGTACGTCAGCTCGCCCTTCTCCTGGTCCAGCGCCACCGTCACCTGGCCGCCGTCCACCAGTGAGCCAAACAGCAGCTCGTTGGCCAGCGGTTTCTTCAGGTTGTCCTGAATCACACGCGCCATTGGACGGGCACCCATTGCACGGTCGTAGCCTTTCTCGGCCAGCCAGTCGCGCGCCTCCTGACTGACTTCCAGCGACACGCCTTTCTGATCCAGCTGAACCTGCAGCTCGACGATGAACTTGTCCACCACCTGATGGATCACCTCGGTCGACAGGTGATCGAACCAGATAATGTTGTCCAGACGGTTACGGAACTCCGGCGTAAAGACCTTCTTGATCTCTTCCATCGCATCGGTGCTGTTATCCTGGTGGATCAGGCCAATGGATTTACGCTCGGTTTCACGCACCCCGGCGTTGGTGGTCATCACCATCACCACGTTGCGGAAGTCCGCCTTGCGCCCGTTGTTGTCGGTCAGCGTGCCGTTGTCCATGACCTGCAGCAGCAGGTTAAAGACGTCCGGGTGCGCTTTCTCGATTTCATCGAGCAGCAGAACCGCGTGCGGATGCTTAATCACCGCATCGGTAAGCAGGCCGCCCTGGTCAAAGCCCACATATCCCGGAGGCGCACCGATCAGACGACTGACGGTGTGACGCTCCATATACTCGGACATATCAAAACGCAGCAGCTCAATGCCCAGCGCTTTGGAGAGCTGAACCGTGACCTCGGTTTTCCCTACCCCGGTCGGACCGGCGAACAGGAAAGAACCCACTGGCTTATGGTCGTGCCCCAGTCCGGCGCGGGCCATCTTAATGGCTTCGGTTAACGCCTCAATGGCTTTACCCTGCCCAAAGACCAGCATTTTCAGACGATCGCTGAGGTTTTTCAGCGTGTCGCGGTCGCTCTGAGAAACACTCTTCTCAGGGATACGCGCGATGCGTGCGACTACGGATTCTATATCCGCCACGTTAACCGTTTTCTTACGCTTGCTGACCGGCATCAGACGCGCACGCGCGCCCGCTTCGTCGATCACATCAATCGCTTTATCCGGTAGATGACGGTCGTTGATATATTTCACCGCCAGCTCCACCGCCGCACGCACCGCTTTCGCGGTATAACGCACGTCGTGGTGCGCTTCGTACTTCGGTTTCAGGCCGTTGATTATCTGTACAGTCTCTTCAACAGAAGGCTCAGTGATGTCGATTTTCTGGAAGCGACGCGCCAGAGCACGGTCTTTTTCGAAAATGTTGCTGAACTCCTGATAGGTGGTCGAGCCCATCACACGAATCTTGCCGCTGGAGAGCAGCGGTTTTATCAGGTTAGCCGCATCCACCTGGCCACCCGATGCCGCACCGGCACCAATGATGGTATGGATCTCATCAATAAACAGGATGCTGCTGGTATCCTGCTCCAGCTGCTTGAGCAGCGCTTTGAAACGTTTTTCAAAATCACCGCGGTACTTGGTTCCGGCCAGCAGAGAGCCAATATCGAGCGAGTAAATGGTGCAATCGGCGATCACTTCCGGTACGTCGCCCTGCACGATACGCCAGGCCAGCCCTTCGGCGATGGCGGTTTTACCCACGCCCGACTCCCCCACCAGCAGCGGGTTGTTCTTGCGACGACGGCACAGGACCTGAATTGCTCGTTCCAGCTCTTTATCGCGGCCGATCAGCGGGTCGATACCGCCAACGCGAGCAAGCTGGTTAAGATTGGTGGTGAAGTTTTCCATACGTTCCTCCCCGCCTGCTTGCTCTTCGCTGTTAACCTGATTGCTGGAATCCGATGCCTGATTCGGCTCGTCTTTGCGCGTTCCATGAGAGATGAAGTTCACCACGTCGAGGCGGCTGACTTCGTGCTTACGCAGAAGATACGCAGCCTGCGACTCCTGCTCGCTGAAGATGGCAACCAGCACGTTGGCGCCGGTAACTTCGCTACGTCCGGAGGACTGGACGTGGAATACCGCGCGCTGCAGAACGCGCTGGAAGCTGAGCGTCGGCTGCGTGTCGCGCTCCTCTTCGCTGACGGGCAGCACCGGTGTGGTTTGTTCGATGAAGGCTTCGAGCTCCTGGCGCAGTGCGACCAGATCCACGGAGCACGCTTCCAGCGCTTCACGGGCGGATGGATTGCTAAGCAGTGCAAGCAGCAAGTGCTCGACCGTCATAAATTCATGTCGGTGCTCACGCGCTCTGGCGAAAGCCATGTTTAAACTGAGTTCCAGTTCTTGATTGAGCATAGGCACCTCCCCCAATTTTCATTGCCTTATTCAGGCTTTTTCCAGCGTACACAGCAACGGATGCTCATTCTCCCTCGCGTACTCGTTCACCATCGCCACTTTGGTTTCGGCGACTTCTGCCGTAAACACGCCGCAGATCGCTTTGCCATGATAGTGAACCGTAAGCATCAGTTGCGTTGCACGTTCTACATCATAAGAAAAGAACTTTTGTAGCACGTCAATAACAAATTCCATCGGCGTGTAATCATCGTTCATTAACATAACTTTATACATAGATGGCGGTTTTAGCGCGTCGCGCACTTTATCTTCCGCCAACTTGTCAAAATCCAGCCAGTCGTTCGTCTTACCCATTGTCAGTCGTCATCATCGTTTTATGGTCTCCGGTCACGTGTTCTGACGCAGGCCGAAGGCTATACATACCTTGAATCTACCTCAGATGTCAGATAACTCACATCTATTATTGCCATCCGCGATATCTGTCACAATACCCGTCAATAGCGTTAACTGCTTCAAATTTTGATTCATTTTTCACCCCATAACCCCGGCAAATGCTTGACGATCTCTTTGGTTTATCTAAATTGTACAGGCGTGAGTTGGCGAGGTTTTAACCAGCCCCCGCTCCACCACCGGTTCAATACATCTTACTAATAAGATTTCGAAGGATGTCGAAGCATGGAAACGGGTACTGTTAAGTGGTTCAACAACGCCAAAGGGTTTGGTTTCATTTGCCCTGAAGGTGGTGGCGAAGACATATTCGCCCATTACTCAACCATTCAGATGGATGGTTACAGAACGTTAAAAGCCGGGCAGGCCGTCCGGTTCGATGTACACCTGGGGCCGAAAGGCAATCATGCCAGCGTCATTGTGCCTGTCGAAGCAGAAGCGGTGGCGTAGCTCTCTGTTTTATTGTGTACACCCCGCACTCAAAATGCCAGCCCGATCGGCTGGCATTTTTATTTGCGTCTTGTCCGACAAAAAACTTACTCCCTGGCCAACGCGTCCACCGGATCCAGTCGCGCTGCATTGCGCGCCGGTAGCCAGCCGAATAGCACCCCGGTAAAGGTTGAACAGAGGAACGCGGTCAGTAACGCCATCGGCGAGAAGCCAATTTCCCAGCCGGGTAAAAACAGCTGCAGCGTAAAAGCGATCATCAGTGACAGCGAAATTCCCAGCGCGCCGCCCACCAGACAAACCAGCACCGCTTCAATCAAAAACTGTTGCAGCACATCGCTGGCCCGGGCACCGACCGCCATCCGGATACCGATTTCACGCGTGCGCTCAGTCACCGACACCAGCATGATATTCATCACCCCAATGCCCCCCACCAGCAGGGAGATGATCGCCACCAGCGTGAGAAAGAGCTGTAAAGTACGTGTGGTCTTTTCAGCCGTTTTCAAGAGACCGTCCATGTTCCAGGTGAAGACATCTTTCTTGCCGTGGCGCAGCAGCAGCATCCGTTCAAGCTGCTGTTCCGCCAGCGTGCTGTCGTAACCCTCTTTCACCCGCACGGTGATCGAGTTGAGCCACGACTGGCCCATAATGCGCCCGGAAATGGTGGAATACGGCAGCCAGACGCGCAAAATTTTGCTGCTACCAAACATCGACTGCTTCTCTTGCGCCACCCCAATCACCGTCGCAGGCATATTGCCTACCAGGATAATCTCTCCCACCACGCTGGCTTTGTTGGGGAACAGCTGCCGCCGGGAGTTGGCGTCCAGCACCACCACCTGCGCCCTGCCCGAGAGCTGCTCGGCGTTAAAGGTGGTCCCTTCGCTGAAGGTCATGCCGTAGACGTTAAAATAGTCACCGCTGACCCCGTTGGCGCTGGCCGCTACGTCAATGTTTCCGTAGCGCAGCCGCAGGCTCTGGGACACCGCAGGCGTGGCGGAGTTAACCCACGGCTGCTTCTGGATGGCGGCGAGATCGTCATATTTCAGCGCTTGTTGATACTGCGGCTCGTCATCGCCAAAATCTTTGCCTGGATAGACGTCGATGGTATTGGTGCCGATGGCGCGAATGTCTGCCAACACCAGCTGTTTTGCGGCATCGCCCACCACCACAATCGACACCACCGAAGCGATGCCGATGATGATCCCGAGCATCGTCAGCAAAGTACGCATCTTATTGGCGGCCATCGCCAGCCACGCCATGGTCAGCGCCTCGCGAAAGCTGCTGGCAAACTGTCGCCAGCCGGATGGAGGCGGCAGGACCACTTCCTGTCGCCGGGAGCCATTGCTGTTGGGCGGGGGATTGCTGACTAACTCGCCGTCGCGGATCTCGACGATCCGCCCGGCCTGCGCCGCGACCTGCGGATCGTGGGTCACGATGATCACCGTATGCCCCTGATCCCGCAGTTGGTGGAGGATCGCCATTACCTCCTCCCCGGAGTGGCTGTCCAGCGCCCCGGTCGGTTCATCGGCCAGGATCACCTGTCCGCCGTTCATTAGCGCACGGGCGATACTCACCCGCTGCTGCTGCCCACCAGACAGCTGCGAAGGCTGATAATCCACCCGCTCGCCCAGCCCCAGCCGGGTTAACAGCGCCTGGGCCCGCTCAAGCCGTTTTTTGCGCTCCACGCCCGCATAAACTGCAGGCACTTCCACGTTTTGCACGGCGCTAAGGTGCGACAGCAGATGGTAGCGCTGGAAGATAAAGCCGAAGTGCTCCCGGCGCAGTTTCGCCAGCGCGTCGCCATCCAGCGTGGCGATATCGGTTCCGGCCACGCGATAGGTGCCGCTGGTGGGTTTATCCAGGCAGCCGAGGATATTCATCAGCGTCGATTTACCGGAACCCGAGGCACCGATAATCGCCACCATCTCCCCCGCTTCCACCCGCAGGGTGATGCCTTTCAGTACCTCCACCGGCCCATCCCCGGAGGGATAGCTGCGGCGAATGTCATTCAGCTCAAGCAGTGCGGTCATTGCGCCGCCCCTGGCTGGGTCTCGCTAATGACGACTTCGTCACCCTCTTCCAGCCCTTTCACCACCACCACGTCAGTGTCGTTGCGTGCGCCGAGGCTGACTTCACGCTCTCGGGTCTCCCCGTTACGCAGCACTTTCACTTTATAGCGGTTGTCACCTGCCGATTCTCCCAGCGCCGCCAGCGGAATGGTCAGCACGTTCTTTACCCCGGTCAGCTGAATATGCACCTGTGCAGTCATCTCAAGGCGCAGCACCCCTTGCGGGTTAGGCACTTCAAAACGGGCATGGTAAAAAATGGCGTCGTTGACCTTCTCCGGCGTCGGCAGAATGTCTTTCAGCACACCTTCGTAGCGGGTCTGCGGATCGCCCAACACCGTAAACCAGGCTTTTTGCCCCGGCTTAAGGTGGATAACGTCCGCCTCGGACACCTGAGCCTTCACCAGCATGGTGCTCATGTCCGCCAGGGTCAGAATGTTTGGCGCCTGCTGGGCAGCAATCACCGTCTGGCCCTGCAGGGTAGTGATTTGCGTCACTTCTCCGCCCATCGGGGCCACAATGCGGGTGTAATCGAGGTTAGTTTTGGCGCTATCCAGCGTGGCCTGATTGCGTTTGATCTGCGCATCAATGGTGCCAATCTGCGCCTGTTTCACCGCCAGTTCGGTGGCGGCGGTGTCCAGTTCCTGCTGCGAAATCGCCTGGGTGGTGGCCAGCTGGCGTTGACGATTCAGCGTCACCTGCGCCAGCTTGCGTTCAGCATCGGCCTGGCTGCGCTGCGCACGCAGCTCCATCAGGGTCGCTTCGACCTCTTTGATCTGGTTTTCAGCCTGCTCCGGATCAATCACCCCCAGCAGCTGGCCTTTTTTGACCTTATCGCCGATCTCTACCGACAGCGTTTTCAGCTGCCCGCTCACCTGCGCGCCCACGTCAACTTTACGTAGCGCATCCAGCTTGCCGGTCGCCAGCACGTTCTGCTGCAGCTCGCCCGGACGGACAATCAGCGTCGTATAGTGCGGCACCGGCGCGTTAAGCGTTCTCCAGGCGGTAATCAGCGCAACGATAATGATAAGCGCGGCTATCACGTACCGTTTTTTAAGCTTTCTCCTGATATTCATAGCGATCCTGAGTCCTTCGTGTGATCCATCAAAATGAGAAGGATAACTTCAACAGCGGTTAAACAAAATTTGAAAGGTGATGAGAGTATCAGACTTATTGATATTTGGTTAAGTATACGGATGGTGAAATAAATACATCAATTCTACTGGATGGTTTCACCATGTCGCAGCTTACCGAACACACTTTTGCCCCGTCTCGCTCCATGACCCGTCTGGGATTGTTCTTCAATCTGTTTAGCGGTAAATGGCGCCCGGGTCAGTTCTGGCACCGCCGCAGCTTCCGGCTTAAGTTCCTCCTGCGCTCATTGCTGATGCCCCGCTTAAGCCTGGAATGGATGAACGCACTGGCACATTTTCCGGATCTCGTTGAGCTGTTGACCCGCCAGCCGCGCCTGCCCGTACGCCTGCATCGCCCCTATCTGGCCGTCAATCTCGACCGTAAGCAGCTGCTGGAGGCCATCCGCTACCACTACGCCCGGCTGTACGCCACCCTGACGCCCAAGGAGCTGCGCGACTATATGCAGGGCAACGGACTGGTGCTGGCTCAGCTGGAGGGTAAAAACGGCGAACAGTACACCCTTGAGCTCACCATGATGATCACCCTGGATAAAGAAGGGGAAAGCACGATCCTGATGCGAAACGACGAGGGTGAAACGCTGGCGGAAATGACCTTCACGCTCTGCCAGTACCAGAATCAACCGACGTTGTTTATCGGCGGTTTGCAGGGCGGCAAGCGCGAGTTACCGCATGAGGAGATCCAGAAGGCGACCAAAGCCTGTCACGGGCTGTTCCCGAAACGTCTGGTGATGGAGGCGATTTGCCAGTTTGCCGCCCGCTTCGAGGTGACGCAGATTCTGGCGGTGAGCAACGAAACGCATATCTATCGCAGCCTGCGCTATCGCGATAAAAAGGATAAGATCCACGCCGACTACAGCGGCTTCTGGGAGACCGTCGGCGGCGAGTGCGATGCCAACGGCTATTTTCATATTCCCGGCACCGTCGCGCGTAAAAGCGAGGCCGAGATCGCCAGCAAAAAACGCGCTGAGTATCGCCGCCGTCATCAGCTGCTGGATGCGATCCCGGCGCACATGTCCGGGCTGTTTCGTTAATCCGCTCTGCCGCGCGCCAGCCACAGCACGCGGGAGAACATTTTGCGCAGCAGGGTGGGCACAGATTCCACCCCTCTGCGCCCGGCCTCCATGGCCACCTCTATTGCCAGATCCGGTTTAGACGAGCGGTGGATCGCTTTGGTGATCACCCGCCGGATGTTCATCGGAATATTTTCCGGCAGCATCGCCACCCGGTGGAACACGTCGGAAAACCCCTGCCGGTACATGAAATGCTCCATGTCCATGGCGGGCAGCATCGTCAGATGTTCACGCTCTTCTTCCCGATCATTGTTAAGCAGCCCACGCACGGTGGCAGCATATTTCTTGCCCGCCTCGTCGCCGTCCACCAGCACATGCCACTCGATGCCCATCCGCCGGGCAAATTTCACCAGCGGCTTTAAGCCCGACTGGGCGAACTCAATTACCTTAATGCCCTCGGCGTCGAAGTGATGGCCACACTGGCGGGCCAGTTCGTTGATGACCCAGGTTTCGGTCTCCCCTTCCACCAGCAGCCAGCAGCGGGCAAACAGCGAGGATGCGCGGTTGAAGCGAATATGAAAAGCGATCCGCCGACCATCTTCGGCGCTCATCCCCCCCGGCCCGAGGCGGTATGCGGTAACGCGCGACGATTCGCGTACCAGCCTGCAGACGTGCTCAACCGGGGTTAACGACAGCAGTTCCCCGGAATTGGTGGTGGTGATGCGCTGCAGAGGCAGCAGGTTAAGCAGGTGCCATGCCACCGACAGCATGATGGGATGCAGGCGGGTCTCGGGGTCTTCCACCAGCAGTAGCGGGCGGGCGTCACGGTCCAGCCGGACGGCTCCTTTCGCCTGCAGCAGGGTGGAGAACAACCCCAGCAGGATCACCCGGTGCGAACGGCCGCCGGGCCTGTCGATCATCCGGTTGATGATGTCGAGATAGCGCCAGCTGCGCTGCTCGTCGTGCGATCGGCGTCGCATCAGCCGATTGCGGACTGGTGAGGTGCCCTGCTCGGAAAAGTAGTGTTCCAGAAGCTGCACCATCGCCGACAGCCCCTGGCGGATCTGCCCGTCGGTCAAGTTTTGCGGCCGGGCCACCAGCTCGCGGGCCAGATAGTCCAGCTCGCGGGCGGTGACCTCCACGTCGGGCATATGTGGCACTGTGTCGTTGCGGATCCGCCGCATAAAGCGGGCATCGCGCAATCGCAGGACCGGCATCAGCCGCACCAGATGGCGCGCCAGGTCGTCAATCTCGTCAAGTGGCAGCGGGTTGCCCTGGGCGTCGAGAAACTCACGCAGGGTTAAGACGCTGTCATCATCGGCCAGCGAGCCCTCCAGGCGATAAAAAACACGGTGGTAGTTGTCCGGGCATTTCACCCAGCAGTCGGCCAGCGGGCGATAGCGCCGGACATGATGGCGGCCCGGCTCCGATTCGCAAAAGGTCAACAGGATATGCAGATGGTGTTCGCGCCCCAGCACGTCGCCGGGTGGGAACCAGAAGTCGTCGCGCACAAAATGATAGAGGTCAGATTCCGGCGACAGCAGCAGAGTCAGGGCATCCAGCAGGCTGGACTTGCCCCAGGCGTTTTCGCCAATCAGGACGTTGTTTTGCTCGAGCATCAGCGACAGACGATTGATGCCGCGAAAACCCACGATTTCCACACGTTCAAGTAGCATGTGCCCTCCGGGAGAGATCCACTTTTTCCTTTTAAATTATCCGGAGTATAACGCCAGCACGCGCATGCGACACGCGATGCCTTTTAGAATAGTGAACGACCCCTCGCGAAAATTAAGATTTTAACAACACGTTTTGCCTTGAAAAAATTAAACGTGGGTAAATGTCAAAGCTGGAGAAAATGCACTATGCTTTTTCGGCTGGCTTTTATAAAGGGATCAGCAACTCATTGCCCTAAATCAAACTTACCTTATTTATTTAGCTGGTGAGGGAGGTGCCGCATTTTTAGAATAGTGACGCTTCAAATATCGTCGCCCTTTTTTTGGCGATAAACATTTCTTGCGCAGGTAAGCGCTATTTTATTGAGGTGGTTATGTTCAGAAAGTTAGCAGCTGAATGTTTTGGTACGTTCTGGTTAGTATTTGGTGGCTGCGGTAGCGCGGTTCTGGCGGCAGGCTTTCCAGAATTAGGGATTGGCTTTGTCGGTGTGTCACTGGCATTTGGTTTAACCGTATTAACCATGGCCTATGCCGTGGGCCATATCTCCGGCGGACACTTCAACCCGGCCGTGACCCTCGGCCTGTGGGCGGGCGGGCGTTTCCCGGCAAAAGACGTGATTGGCTATATCATCGCCCAGGTGATCGGCGGCATTATCGCTGCCGCGATTCTGTACGTGATTGCCAGCGGTAAGGCCGACTTTGACGCGGCGGCCAGCGGCTTTGCGTCGAATGGCTTTGGCGAACACTCCCCGGGCGGCTTCTCGATGCTGTCTGCTATCGTGATTGAAATTGTGCTGACGGCGGGCTTCCTGCTGGTGATCCACGGCGCAACCGACAAACACGCCCCGGCCGGTTTCGCCCCTATTGCCATTGGCCTGGCGCTGACCCTCATCCACTTGATCAGCATTCCGGTTACCAACACCTCGGTTAACCCGGCGCGCAGCACCGCGGTTGCTATTTTCCAGGGTGGCTGGGCGCTGGAGCAGCTGTGGCTGTTCTGGGTGATGCCAATTGTGGGCGGTATTCTTGGCGGCGTGCTGTACCGCACTCTGCTGCAAAAAAAATCGACTGCCAGTGCGAGTGACGTGGTGTCGGATAACGCTTAGTTTACCCAACTGACAAAATAGTTCGTACTCACTCCAGGCCGGGCACGCGTCAGCGCCGCCCGGCTTTATTTTTTTGCACCTTTACTGAACAGCCTGAATTGGGTAGTGTCTCTGCGCCACTCATATAAAGGACCCGGTTGTTCATGTTTTCAGGACTCTTAATCATCTTGATCCCGCTTGTCGTGGGCTATCTTATTCCTCTTCGCCAGGTATCGGCTTTAAAACTGATCAACCGTTTTCTGAGCTGGATTGTCTACGTCATTCTGTTCTTTATGGGGATCAGCCTCGCCTTCCTCGATAATCTGGCCGCCAATCTGCTCTCCATTCTGCATTATTCCATTATTACAATTGTGGTTATTTTGCTGTGTAATATTGCGGCCCTGTTCTGGCTGGAGCGCACTATTCCGTGGCGTAACTATCACCAGCAGGAAAAATTACCTTCACGGATTGCAATGGCGCTGGAGTCATTAAAACTGTGCGGCGTGGTGGTGATTGGCTTTCTTCTGGGGCTCAGCGGGCTGGATTTTTTACAGCACGCCACCGAGGCCAGCGAATACACCCTGATCTTCCTGCTGTTCCTGATTGGTATTCAGCTGCGCAATAACGGCATGACCTTAAAACAGATCGTGCTCAACCGTCGGGGAATGATGGTCGCCGTGGTCGTGGTGGGTAGCTCGATGGTGGGCGGAGTGATCAATGCCTTTATTCTCGACCTGCCGCTCAATACCGCGCTGGCGATGGCCTCCGGTTTTGGCTGGTATTCTCTGTCCGGCATTCTGTTAACCGAATCCTTTGGTCCGGTGATTGGCAGCGCCGCCTTCTTTAATGACCTGGGACGCGAGCTGATCGCCATTATGCTGATCCCAGGCCTCGTACGCCGCAGCCGCTCCACGGCGCTGGGCCTGTGCGGGGCCACCTCGATGGACTTTACCCTGCCGGTGCTGCAGCGTTCAGGTGGGTTGGAAATGGTGCCTGCCGCTATCGTCCACGGCTTTATTTTAAGCCTGCTGGTTCCGGTAATGATGGCGTTCTTCTCGGCCTGATACTGCTTTGGCGGTAGCCTGCTACCGCCAAAATTGCGCTAAATCAATATCCCTCTATTTTGTAGCAGAAAGACCTTTCCTCCCTTTCTTCACCAGCATAATCTTAAACATGTATCTAAAATATAACTTTAACAGGTGTGATTATGTTTTGTGTGCAATGTGAACAAACTATCCGTACCCCAGTCGGCAACGGCTGCTCTTACGCGCAGGGTATGTGCGGTAAAACCGCCGAAACCTCCGATCTGCAGGATCTGCTGATCGCCTCCCTGCAGGGTTTATCTGCCTGGGCGGTAAAAGCCCGTGAATACGGCATTGTCGACCACTACGTAGACAATTTCGCGCCACGCGCGTTTTTCTCCACCCTGACTAACGTTAACTTCGATTCCCCGCGTATCGTCGGCTACGCGCGCGAAGCTATCGCTCTGCGTGAAGCGCTGAAAGCACAGTCCCTGAACATGGATGCTCACGCCACCGTCGATAACCCAATGGCCGACCTGCAGTTGGTCAGCGACGATCTGGGCGACCTGCAACGTCAGGCAGCAGATTTTACCCCGAACAAAGACAAAGCCGCGATTGGCGAGAACATCCTTGGCCTGCGCCTGCTGTGCCTGTACGGTCTGAAAGGTGCGGCGGCCTATATGGAGCACGCCCACGTTCTGGATCAGTACGACAACGACATCTACGCGCAGTACCACAAAATTATGGCGTGGCTGGGCACCTGGCCGTCCGATATGAACGCTCTGCTGGAGTGTTCCATGGAAATCGGCCAGATGAACTTCAAAGTGATGAGCATTCTGGACGCCGGTGAAACCACCAAATACGGCCACCCGACCCCGACCCAGGTTAACGTGAAAGCCACTGAAGGTAAGTGCATCCTGATCTCCGGCCACGACCTGAAAGACCTGTACAACCTGCTGGTTCAGACCGAAGGTACCGGCGTTAACGTCTATACCCACGGCGAAATGCTGCCAGCCCACGGCTACCCGGAGCTGCGTAAATTCAAACACCTGATCGGTAACTACGGCAGCGGCTGGCAGAACCAGCAGGTGGAGTTTGCCCGCTTCCCTGGCCCAATCGTGATGACCTCTAACTGCATCATCGACCCTACCGTGGGCGCATACGATGACCGCATCTGGACCCGCAGCATCGTCGGCTGGCCGGACGTAAGCCACCTGGAAGGCGACGACTTCGCACCGGTGATTGCGCAGGCACAGCAGATGGCGGGCTTCCCGTACAGCGAAATCCCACACCTGATCACCGTTGGTTTTGGCCGTCAGACCCTGCTGGGCGCGGCGGATTCCCTGATTGACCTGGTGAGCCGCGAAAAACTGCGTCACATCTTCCTGATCGGCGGCTGTGACGGCGCACGCGGTGAACGAAACTACTTCACCGATTTCGCCACCAGCGTGCCGGACGACTGCCTGATCCTGACCCTGGCCTGCGGTAAATACCGTTTCAACAAACTCGATTTCGGCGATATCGAAGGCCTGCCGCGTCTGGTGGATGCCGGTCAGTGTAACGACGCTTACTCGGCCATCATTTTGGCGGTCACCCTGGCAGAGAAACTGGGCTGTGGCGTGAACGACCTGCCGCTGTCGCTGGTGCTCTCCTGGTTCGAACAGAAAGCGATTGTGATCCTGCTGACCCTGCTGTCGCTGGGCGTGAAAAACATCGTCACCGGTCCAACGGCACCTGGCTTCTTTACGCCGGATCTGCTGGCCATCCTCAACGAGAAATTTGGTCTGCGTTCCGTGACCACCGTTGAAGAAGACATGAAGCAACTGCTGAGCGCGTAAGGAGTTTAAGAATGACAATGCCAACCCATCAGTGCCCGTGGCGGATGCAGGTTCATCACATCCATCAGGAAACGCCGGATGTCTGGACAATTTCGTTGCTGTGCCACGACTATTATCCTTACCGTGCCGGGCAGTATGCGCTGGTCAGCGTGCGTAATTCAGCCGAGACGCTGCGGGCGTACACGATCTCCTCAACGCCGGGCATCAGCGAATACATTACGCTGACCATCCGTCGCATTGATGAGGGGGCAGGCTCCCAGTGGCTGACCGGTGACGTGAAGCGTGGGGATTACATCTGGCTCTCCGACGCGCAGGGTGATTTCACCTGTGACGACAAAGCCGAGGATAAATTCCTGCTGCTGGCTGCCGGCTGCGGCGTAACGCCGGTCATGTCGATGCGTCGCTGGCTGGCAAAAAACCGTCCGCAGGCCGACGTAGAAGTGATCTTCAGCGTGCGTTCGCCAGAGGATGTGATTTTTGCTGACGAATGGCGTCACTACCCGGTCACGCTGGTGGCCGAAAACAACGCCACCGACGGCTTTGTGGCCGGTCGCCTGAACCGCGACCTGCTGCAGCGCGTGCCGGATATCGCCGCGCGCACCGTGATGACCTGTGGTCCGGCACCGTATATGGACATCGTTGAAGAAGAGGTGAAAGCCCTGGGCGTGAGCCGCTTCTTCAAAGAGCAGTTCTTTACGCCCGTGGCGGAAGCGGCAACCAGCGGGCTGAAGTTCACCAAGCTGCAGCCGGCGAAGACCTTCTTTGGCCGCGTCGGCAGCACCCTGCTGGACGCGCTGGAAAGCAATAACGTACCTGTAGTCGCCGCCTGTCGTGCGGGCGTGTGCGGTTGCTGCAAAACGAAAGTGGTCGACGGGAACTATACGGTCAGCAGCACCATGACGCTGACGGATGCCGAGATTGCCGAAGGCTACGTGCTGGCGTGCTCCTGCCATCCGCAGGGCGATCTGGTTCTGGCCTGATAAAAAAGCCCGGTCACGCTGACCGGGCCTGAAACTGAAATCCCCGCAATCCTGTCGGGGATTTTTTTATTTCCACGCCGGATCGCTCACCACCGAATAGCGCCCTGCCCCTAAGAACGCCACCGCCAGCGCGCCCACGAAGAAGTAGACCAGGCTCTCAATTGCCCAGGCCCCTACCGCATCCAGCGCGAAGGTTTTACCGGTTCCGACCATCAGCCACGCCACCACCATGGTAAAGGCCAGCACCAGCGCCGACGGACGGGTCAGAATACCGAGGATAATCAGGATCGGGGCCAGCACTTCCCCCACCAGCACCCCGTAGGCAATAAAGCCCGGGAGCCCCTTCGCCGCCAGCATCCCGGCAATACCACCGACCCCATCGATGGCTTTGTGCATGCCATGAAACAGCATCAATCCCCCTACCGCCAAACGTAACAACAGCTTACCGAAATCGTCGTGCGTTAGCGTTTTATTAACAGCGATTAACAATGATTTAACCATTTGAATTGATTCCTGTTTTTATTCTGTGTCGCACCACAATATGACGAAATGTTGCTCAATGAAAGCAGCTATTAATGAGGGGGACGCCTTTACCGGGCATGGCGGTGAGTTTCATCTAAGCTTGTTAGCGTGATCACAATCAGGAGACGGACAACCATGAAACAAACCGTGGCAAACTACATTGCGAAAATGCTTGAACAGGTCGGCGTAAAACGGATCTGGGGGGTGACCGGCGATTCGCTCAACGGCCTGAGCGACAGCCTGAACCGGATGGGCACCATCGACTGGATGCCCACCCGCCATGAAGAGGTCGCCGCCTTTGCCGCCGGGGCAGAAGCACAGTTAACCGGCGAGCTGGCGGTTTGCGCAGGCTCCTGCGGACCGGGCAACCTGCATCTGATTAACGGCCTGTTTGACTGCCATCGCAACCACGTCCCGGTACTGGCGATTGCGGCCCATATTCCGTCGAGCGAAATCGGCAGCGGCTATTTTCAGGAGACGCATCCTCAGGAGCTGTTCCGTGAATGCAGCCACTATTGCGAGCTGGTGTCGACGCCGGAGCAGATCCCGCAGGTGCTGGCCCTGGCCCTGCGCAACGCTATTTTGAACCGCGGCGTGTCGGTAATCGTGCTGCCCGGCGACGTCGCCCTGCAGGCGGCGCCGGAAAGCGCCAGCAGCCACTGGTACCCGGCCCCGCCGCCGGTCGTCATTCCTGCTCACGCCGAGCTGAAGAAACTGGCGCAGCTGCTGCGCTACTCCAGCAATATTGCCCTGCTGTGCGGCAGCGGCTGTGCGGGAGCCCATGAGGAGCTGCTGGAATTTGCCGGCACCCTTAAAGCGCCAATTGTTCACGCTCTGCGCGGCAAAGAGCACGTGGAATACGACAACCCCTTTGATGTGGGGATGACCGGGCTGATCGGCTTCTCGTCCGGGTTCCACACCATGATGAACGCCGACACGCTGGTGCTGCTCGGCACCCAATTCCCGTATCGCGCCTTCTACCCCTCTGACGCCAAAATCATTCAGATCGACATCAATCCCGCCAGCATCGGCGCACACAGCAAAGTGGACATGGCGCTGGTGGGCGACATCAAGGCCACGCTGAGTGCCCTCCTACCGCTGCTTGAGGAGAAAACCGAGCGTAAGTTTCTCGATAAAGCGCTCAGCGACTATCGCGATGCGCGTAAAGGGCTGGACGACCTGGCGAAGCCGGGCGACAAAGCCCTGCATCCGCAGTACCTGGCGCAGCAGATCAGCCACTACGCCGACGAAGATGCCATCTTCACCTGCGACGTGGGCACCCCCACCGTCTGGGCCGCCCGCTACCTGAAAATGAACGGCAAGCGCCGCCTGCTGGGCTCGTTCAACCACGGTTCGATGGCCAATGCCATGCCGCAGGCGCTGGGGGCAAAAGCCACCGCTCCGGACAGGCAGGTGGTGGCGATGTGCGGCGACGGCGGTTTCAGCATGCTGATGGGCGATTTCCTGTCGGTGGTGCAGATGAAGCTGCCTGTCAAAATTATCGTCTTCAATAACAGCGTGCTGGGCTTTGTGGCGATGGAGATGAAGGCCGGGGGCTACCTGACCGACGGCACCGATCTGCACGACACTAACTTCGCCCGCATCGCCGAAGCCTGCGGCATCACCGGCATTCGGGTCGAGAAAGCGTCCGAGGTAGATGACGCGCTGCAGCGGGCCTTTGCCACTGACGGCCCGGTGCTGGTGGACGTGGTGGTCGCCAAAGATGAATTAGCCATTCCGCCGCAGATCAAACTCGAACAGGCGAAGGGCTTTAGCCTGTATATGCTGCGCGCCATTATCAGCGGACGCGGTGACGAAGTTTTGGAACTGGCAAAAACCAACTGGCTCAGGTAAAACAATCGGCATCGCCTTTAAAATAATAAGGAAATGCCATGATTGATTTACGCAGCGATACCGTTACCCGCCCGACGCAGGCCATGCTCAATGAAATGATGGCCGCGCCGGTCGGGGACGACGTTTACGGCGACGACCCAACCGTTAATGAACTCCAGCGCTATGCCGCCGAACTGAGCGGCAAAGAGGCGGCGCTGTTCCTGCCGACCGGGACTCAGGCCAACCTTGTGGCACTGCTCAGCCACTGCGAGCGTGGCGAAGAGTACATCGTCGGCCAGGGGGCGCATAATTACCTGTATGAAGCCGGCGGCGCGGCGGTGCTCGGCAGTATTCAGCCCCAGCCTATCGATGCGGCCCCGGACGGCTCTCTGCCGCTGGACAAAGTGGCCGCTAAAATCAAAGCTGACGATATCCACTTCGCCCGCACTAAATTACTGAGTCTGGAAAATACCCATAACGGCAAAGTGCTGCCGCGCGAGTACCTGAAAGCGGCGTGGGAGTTTACCCGCGAGCGCAAGCTGGGACTGCACGTCGACGGCGCGCGTATCTTTAACGCCGTGGTGGAGTATGGCTGCGAGCTGAAAGAGATTACCCAGTACTGCGACTCGTTCACCATCTGCCTCTCCAAGGGGCTGGGTACGCCGGTCGGCTCCCTGCTGGTGGGCGACGCCGACTACATCAAGCGCGCCAACCGCTGGCGTAAAATGACCGGCGGCGGCATGCGCCAGGCCGGGATCCTCGCTGCGGCGGGCCTTTATGCTCTGAAAAACAACGTCGCCCGTCTGAAAGACGATCACGACAATGCCGCATGGATGGCTACCCAGCTGCGCGAGATCGGTGCCGATGTGATGCGTCACGATACCAACATGCTGTTTATCCGCGTCGGCGACGACAACGCCGCTGCGCTGGGCGAGTTCATGCAGGCCCGTGGTGTGCTGATCAACGCCTCCCCGGTGGTACGCCTGGTGATGCATCTGGACGTCAACCGTGACCAGCTTGCCGAGGTGGTTGCCCACTGGCAGGCATTTTTACAGCGCTAAGGAGCTAAACGTGCCGCAACGTATTCTGGTGCTGGGTGCCAGCGGGTATATCGGTCAGCATCTGGTGACGGCGCTGAGTCAGCGCGGGCATCATGTACGGGCCGCGGCACGCAACGTTGAACGCTTGCAGAAGCAGAACCTGCCCAACGTCACCTGCCATGCCATCGATCTCAACTGGCCGCAGGATCTGCCTGCCCTGCTTGAGGGCGTCGAGACGCTCTATTATCTGGTCCACAGCATGGGCGAAGGGGGCGATTTTATTGCCCACGAGCGTCAGGTGGCGATGAACGTGCGCGACGTGCTGCTGGAGACCCCGGTTAAACAGGTGATTTTCCTCAGCTCCCTGCAGGCCCCCGAGCATGAACAATCCGACCATCTGCGCGCCCGCCAGCTGACCGCCGAGACGCTGCGCAGCGCCGGTATTCCCCTGACCGAGTTGCGGGCCGGTATCATCGTCGGCGCAGGCTCTGCCGCCTTCGAAGTGATGCGCGATATGGTCTATAACCTGCCGGTGCTGACCCCGCCGCGCTGGGTACGATCCCGCACCACGCCGATTGCGCTGGAGAACCTGCTTCACTATCTGGTGGAACTGCTGGACCATCCGGCCACGGAGCACCGGGTGCTTGAGGCCGCCGGGCCCGAAGTGCTGAGCTATCAGCAGCAGTTCGAACACTTTATGCAGGTGAGCGGACGCCGCCGCTGGCTGATCCCCATCCCCTTCCCGACCCGTTGGATCTCGGTGTGGTTTTTAAACGTCATCACCTCGGTGCCGCCAACCACTGCCAAAGCGTTAATTCAGGGGCTGAAGCACGACCTGCTGGCGGACGACCGCGCACTGCGGGCGCTGATCCCACAGAAGTTGATCCCCTTCGACGATGCGGTTCGCAACACGCTAAAAGAAGAAGAGAAGCTGGTGAACTCCAGCGACTGGGGCTACGATGCCCAGGCCTTTGCCCGCTGGCGGCCGGAGTACGGCTATTACCCGAAGCAGGCGGGCTGTACGGTAAAAACGTCCGCCAGCCTGAGCGCCCTGTGGCAGGTGGTGAATCAGATTGGCGGCAAAGAGGGCTACTTCTTTGGCAACGCCCTGTGGCAGACCCGGGCAATGATGGATCTGCTGGTCGGGCATAAGCTGGCAAAAGGCCGTCCGGCGGCGCCCTTGCTGCAAACCGGCGATACGGTCGACAGCTGGAAGGTGATTATCGTCGAGCCGGAGAAGCAGCTGGCGATGCTGTTTGGCATGAAAGCGCCCGGGCTCGGGCGGTTGTGCTTTACGCTGAAGGACAAAGGTACGCATCGGGAGCTGGACGTGCGCGCATGGTGGCATCCCCACGGCATGCCGGGGCTGTTCTACTGGCTGCTGATGATCCCGGCGCACCTGTTTATCTTCCGGGGGATGGCGCGGCGTATTGCGCAACGCGCAGAACAGTACCCAGAAAAAGTCTGATTAAAACGTCGAATCTTTCACGTTTCCCATTGCATACAGGCGTAATTCACGGAAGAATGCGCACGAAATTCTTTTCTACACAGTGGATTGATATGAAGGTACTGGTTACCGGCGCCACCAGCGGCTTAGGCCGAAACGCGGTCGAGTTTTTGCGCAATAAAGGCATCAGCGTGCGGGCCACCGGCCGCAACGAAGCGATGGGCACCTTGCTGCAAAAAATGGGCGCAGAATTTGTCCATGCCGACCTGACGGAACTGGTCTCTTCGCAGGCAAAAGTGATGCTGGCTGGTATCGATACCCTGTGGCACTGCTCCAGCTTTACCTCTCCGTGGGGGACGCAGCAGGCCTTCGATCTGGCGAACGTGCGCGCCACCCGCCGTCTGGGCGAGTGGGCCGTAGCCTGGGGGGTGCGTCACTTCGTGCATATCTCCTCCCCGTCGCTCTATTTTGACTACCACCACCATCGCGGTATTCAGGAAGACTTCCGCCCGACGCGCTTCGCCTGCGAGTTTGCCCGCAGCAAAGCCGCCAGCGAAGAGGTTATCGATCTGCTGGCTCAGTCGAACCCCCATACCCGTTTTACGGTACTGCGCCCACAAAGCCTGTTTGGCCCGCACGATAAGGTGTTTATTCCGCGCCTGGCGCAGATGATGCACCACTACGGCAGCGTCCTGCTGCCGCGCGGGGGTGATGCGCTGGTGGACATGACCTACTTCGATAACGCCATTCACGCCATGTGGCTCGCCAGCCAGAGCCAGTGCGACAGTCTGCCGTCCGGACGGGCGTACAACATCACCAACGGCGAACCACGCTCGCTGCGCAGCATTGTGCAGAAGCTGATTGACGAGCTGAACATTCACTGCCGGATCCGCTCGGTGCCCTACCCGATGCTGGATATCATTGCCCGCAGCATGGAGAGGCTGGGTAACAAGGCGGCCAAAGAGCCCGCGCTGACCCACTACGGGGTGTCGAAACTGAACTTTGATTTTACCCTCGATACGCGACGCGCCGAGAGTGAACTCGGCTATACACCCCTGGTGACGCTGGATGAAGGCATTGAGCGCACCGCCGCCTGGCTGCGGGATCACGGTAAGTTACACCGCTAACAAACTAAAACGGCAACCCGAAGGTTGCCGTTTTGCTTTTACAGCGCGGTCCAGGCATCTGCCCATGACAGGCCTACGCCCGGTTCATAGTATGCCGCTGCACTGTTACACCATCCACTGTACGGGAACGGTTTACACTGGAACAGCTTGCCTTGGTTATTCACGATATCACCGGCGTTATACTTGCTGTTAGCGCTCCATGCAGGGTAGCTGCCGGACGTATCTTCGTCCGGAGATGCCGCTTTCGCATTCACGTTCAGCAGGTAAGTGGTGGTGTCGCTCAGCTCGCCATCGCTGACGGTCAGGCTTAATTCATACTGCCTGGCTGTAGCTGCTTCCGGTGCGTCGAAAGTCACCACCGCTTTATCTTCGCCGCTGACAGTCTGGCCATCCTGAGAACGCCAGGTATAGGTCAGTTTATTGCCGTCTTCATCGGTAGAGCCTTCCGCACTCAGGGAAACCTTCGCGCCAGCGTCTACTGCACCGACCGGACCCGCGATATGCGCAACTGGCGCATGGTTAGCGACTGGCGGTGTGACATCATCCGGCGGCGTGGTGTCGTCCGGTGGGGTGGTGTCGTCCGTTGGGGTGATGCTGGAGCCGTCATCGTTCACGATGTTGACGTTAAAGAACTTCTGCACGCACTTCGTGTAGTCACCTTCTTTGAACGCGCTGAACGGCGTCTGGTAGCCCACCAGCTGGCAGGAGTAAGTTTTGCCGTCTGGCGTATCCGCGCTCCATCCCCAGTCCTGTTCCCAGTAGATTTTCAGTGCACCAGCGCCGCCTTCATCGAACTGCTTCATGTTCGCGCAGCCCAGTACTTCATCTTCCGGAACGGGTACCTTCAGGTAGTTGGCGAGCTCTTTGTAGTACTTGATACGGTTCTGAGACTGGGCGATTTCCGTCGGGCCGCCGCACTCGACGCCACCATTGATGATCTGGGTGGTCACACCAAAGCCCGGGACCAGTCCGTTCGCTTTATCGTGATCGTTCGGCTGCCAGGTACCGTCGATAACCTGCAGCATGCTCGGCTTAGGCGGTTGCGGGTAGGCGAAGAAGAAGATCGCACTCGCCAGGTTCAGCCAGGTGTCAGCCACCAGTTCCGGTTTATCCAGCAGCGTGCGGACATCGCCAAACATCGCTTCCGAGAACGGACCGTAGTTATAGTTATAAGAGAGCTGTTTTGCACCGCGACCAAAGTAGCTCAGGAAATCACCGTCTTTGTCTTTACCGCACGGCCAGGTCTGACCCTGCCAGATATCCGGGTTACATTCGCCGTTGTAGCCGCCTTTCTGGCCTTCGGTCCAGCCCATTTCACGCACGTAAACCAGCGCCTGACGCCATTCCGCTTCAGGGCGCCAGCTTTCATGCCCCCCGGTTTCCTGGGCGAAGTGGGCAAACATCGTGGCCAGTTCTTTACGGCAGATAGACTCACTATTGCGGCCGTCATTATAGGTGTCGCACAGCGCCGGGAATTTACCCACGGCTTTCAGGAAGTTGCTGTAGCTGTAGTCCCTGGCGCGCAGTGGGAAAAGATATTCCCAGTCACTGGCTTTAACAATGCCTTCTACACGCTTCACGTTAGCAGGGTTTGCCGCACGGCCAGGCTCAATTTGCTCAACCTGACTGTTATCGAGGGTGCGGATCGTTGCCTTCACCGACTGCATCAGCGGGAAGTTAGTCAACTCTTGCTCTTTCTTCGCAAGGTCGCTGGCCTTCATGGTGTAAGGTTCGGTGCTGTCCGCTTGCAGCATAGCTGCCTGCGCCATAACGGGCGCCACGCATGCTGCAGCAATGAGAACGCTCAGTAATGTCCTTTTATTCATCTCGATTTTTCCTGTTGTAAACCATATAACAAATTCCATCCCGACTTATATATTGATCCTTTAATAAACAAATCCGGCGATGTTTCCTTTTTATTTTGTGAAGCACACCAGCCTGGTATGCTTCAAAAAAAAGTAAGGACCCCGTCACTGATATTTCACCCGCTGATAGTGCTGATATTTAACCCAGACTTTGCGGGCATATAACCTGCGCTGCGGGGAGTTTTCTTTTTTCAATCCAGCGTTATAAGCGCCTACCGCTTCCCAGTTATAGCCATACACTTTGATCATGTCGGCGAGGATGGATGCGCCCACCATAATCGAGGTGCAGGGCTGGGTTATTAATCGGTACTCATCAATGCCTTTGCGTGCCAGCTCAGGGAAGTGGGAGCTATTAATCTGCATTAAACCGACATCGCGTGAACCATCGTCGTTATGGCCTATCGCGTAGGGATTAAGCCCGGACTCAACTTGTGCAATTGAAAATAATAAATACGGGTCAATGTGATAATAGTGTGCGGCCCGGTCCCAACAATTTGCCCATGCGCTTTGACTTAATAACAGTAACAGCAAAATAAAGCGTTTCATTTCTTCACCCGTGCAGGTATTTACTTATTCTTCTTGCCCTCCTGTCTATTTGAAAGCACTGACCGCCCCCGCAGTGGTTGACGGTCAGTTATTGCGGGCGAATATCACGCCCGCAATATGCG
The DNA here is from genome assembly GCF_051656365.1 of Silvania sp. Classification (NCBI taxonomy): domain Bacteria; kingdom Pseudomonadati; phylum Pseudomonadota; class Gammaproteobacteria; order Enterobacterales; family Enterobacteriaceae; genus Silvania; species Silvania sp. The sequence goes on from NZ_JBOGBT010000086.1 coordinate 41,512, forward strand.
ATGAAGAAGATTACTGACAGTCTGTTGCTGCGCCCTCTTTCACCCATACATCGCTGTGGGCTGGGTTGTCACCACGGGTCCACCATTTCGCACGGTAAACAAAACCTTCATAGGTGGTGGTGTCGCCGCCGTTATAAACCATGTCAGCACGCCAGTTGAACTTCACGTTGCTGACCAGTTCCCAAGCGCCTTCACCTAAGGAAGGTTGATTACCCTGAGTCCAGTACTTCGCTTTCCAGACCAGGTGGTCGAAGCTGACGGTATCGCCATTGTTGTAGACTTTGCTGGCTTCCCACGCCGCATATTTGCTGGCGTTAGCATCCACTGGTGCATCACAGCTACCCTTGCTATCGCCTTCATCAGGCGGCGTGACGTCGTCTGGCGGCGTAATATCGTCTGGCGCTTTCGGCGTGACGATCACCTGGACGTTAGACAGCACGCTGCTCTTGCCATCGCTGACGGTAACGCTCAGGGTTGAGCTTGTCTCAGAGGTCACGTCCGGTGCAGTAATACGTACGTTAGCGGTATCAGTACCGGTCGCGTTCATATTTGCCGGGACGTTCCAGCTGTAGGTCAGCGCATCGCCATCCGGATCGTTTGCCTGCACGTGCAGAGACTGGGTCTGACCAGACTCGAGAGTGACGGCTTCCATCGGATTGACAACAGGAGCCTGGTTCGCTTGTGGCGCCTTATTCAGAACCTGTACGTCAGCGGTGCTGCTAAGACCTTTTGCATCGGTCACGGTCAGACGGAATGCCAGTGTCTGGTTAGCGGATACTGCCGGTGCGTTAAAGGTCGCTTTGGCTGAAGTGCTGTTGGCGAGCGCCACCGTCGCACCTGCCGTCTGCGTCCACCGGTAAGTCAGGGCGTCGCCATCCGGATCGGAAGAGGCAGAACCATCCAGCATAACGGTAACCGGACCTGTCACAGCCTGGTCAGATGCCGTCGCTACCGGGGCATGATTGGTGATAACAGGCTCATCATCGGAAGGCGTTCCGCTGCCCAACAGGCTTTCGTTCATCGCGTTCAGAATGTCGCCGTTATCCGCTTCCACAGACCATGCGAACAGACCGCCAAGATTTTTGTCCAGTACATACTTACCTTTCGCATGAACGGAACGTGCATCGTCATAGCTCAGGAGTTCACCGGTGGTTTTGTTGAACAGATAAGGCGCTTCAGCTGCGGCGTCGTATTTGTACTCCCAGCCAGGCTTGCCTTTCATCTGGTTGACGATCGCGCGGTAATCAACGATCCCTGGTTCCCATGTCCCAGGAATTTTGCCGGTAGCCGTACCGGTAAATGGATTGTCGCCAGTGTAACCATGGACGCCAGTCCAGCCGCGACCATACATTGCCGCGCCCACGACGATTTTGCCCGGCTGGACATTCTGGGCCAGCATCGCTTTAACCGCGTTATCGGTGGTGTAGTTGGTATCCGGTTTCCAGGAAGCGCCGTACAACGCCGTCTGGTGGCCCAGTTCGGTGTTGCTCCATCCGCCGTAGTAGTCATAGCTCATCAGGAAGATATGGTCGAGATATTGCTGTGCGGTGGTGTAGTCAACGTCTTCAATCTTATCGCCGCCCGCGCCGATTGCGGAGGTCAGCTCGTAAGTACGGCCGGTTTCAGCCGACAGCTCGTTAAGCATGGCGCGCAGTTCTCGCATCAGTGCGGTATAAGTGGCTTTATCGGTCTGCGGGTTGCCCAGAGTGGCATTCTCGCCGCCGCCGCCCGGGAATTCCCAGTCGATATCCACACCATCGAATACTTTCCAGGTTTTCAGGAACTCTTTAACGGAACCGACGAAACGGTCACGCAGGACTTTGTTGTCCATCTGGTAGAACGGATCGGAAAGGGTCCAGCCGCCCACGGAAGGTAGAACTTTCAGGTTCGGGTTGGCTTTTTTCATCGCCATCAGCTGGCCGTAGTTGCCTTTGTACGGCTCGTCCCAGCCGGTCACGCCCTGCTGTGGTTTTTGCAGTGCAGCCCATGGGTCATGGATAGCGACGGTGTAATCCTGACGACCTGCGCAGGCACGCTTCAGGGATTCCAGCGCACCGGTAGATTTGGCGCTGTCGTTGATACCATCGCCGCCGCAGATTGGAATGAAGCCGTAAAGGATGTGGTTGAGGTTGGCAACCGGGATTTTGTCCACGGTGAAGTTACGGTCATAAACGCCCCACTCTGGGAAGTAGGCCGCCACCACTTTATCGGTATGCGTAGCAAAGGCTTTGTTGTTCTCATGCAGCGTGGTGGTCAGGGGAAGCAGGTGGCTACCATCCGTATCCGCAACAATGATTAACTTGCTGGCGCTGGTGCTACAGCCGCTGGTGTTACATACCTGAACCTGCTCCTGGTAACGGCCGCCTTTCTTGACCTTAAAGGTTGCAGAACCCGCCATGCCGCTCGCGCCAGACCAGACCTCTTTACCATCCAGCAGCACTTTCGCCGACGTCGGCGCATCGCCGCTCCAGACGTTCCACTCTACTTTAACATTTGCGCCATCGTGAACGGTTACCAGGGAGTTATAGTCCTGCGCAGATTGACTCACTTCAACAATGGAAAACTTATCATTGCCGCTGGTCAATGAAGGCACACCTGGGACGGCTGCAAATACAGGGCTGACCGCCGCCGCCACAAAAAGCGCCAGATATTTAGGCTTCATAAATTTCATTTTCATTCCTGATAATTTATTTGTGAAATTAAAAACATGTCTTCCTTAAACATGAAATAAAACCAGCATACATTGAAAAAATCAAATACATTGCCACTTGAAATGTTTTTAATACTTTCAGTTAACCTCAACAAAAAGATGAGTAATGCATGTAGTTCATAACCTAAAGAGTATTTGAAAAAGAATTATCACTCACGTCATTCCCTTATCGAAAAAATATCAAAAATCATTTGACAGATTATTCAGGGGATGAGCGAATAACGTTGCAAAATAAAGGTAATAACACCCGCAACAGCCAGAGCGGGGCCAAAAGGAATGGACGCTGCTTTGTTGTTCGATTTTATAAAGAGGCAATACCCGGCAATGCCCGTTAACGACGCCAGTAATATTACGCTGGGCAGCGCCTGCCAGCCGCACCAGGCCCCCAGCGCCGCCAGCAGCTTGAAATCGCCGTAACCCAGCCCTTCACGACCGGTCACCAGACGAAATGTCCAGTACAGGAGCCAGAGAAAGAGATAGCCCACCACGGCACCGACAATGGCGTCGCTCAGGGGCAGCGTCGGATGTGCGAGATGAACCAGCAGCCCGGTCCAGAGCAGCGGTTGCGTCAGACAGTCCGGCAGCAGCAAATGCCGTAGGTCAATGAGAGCCAGCGGCAGCAAAAAAGCGCTTAACAGCCAGAGTGAAAACAGCGTCGGGATGTCCGGGATAAACCAGGCCGTGGCGCCAAAAAACAGGAAGGTAAAAGCTTCGAGTAACCATAAGCGCAGCGGGATGGCGCTGCCGCAGTGGTAGCAGTGCCCGCGCAGCGCCAGCCAGCTCACCAGCGGGATATTTTCCCACCAGGCTAATTCATGCTGGCACGCCGGGCAGTGCGAGGCCGGAAACAGCAAGTTGATCCGCGCCTCATCGTCGAGCAACATCGGCGGGATCCGCTCTGCCACTACTCCGAGAAAGCTGCCGATAATCGTGCCGAAGAGCGCACTCATCAGGCTGAACAGTGCCGGACTGCTCTCCCGAAACAGGGCAAAGGCTGTCATGCCGCTTTTTTCCAACTGAGCTGGATCTCCGCCCTGACGTCACGCTGATGATCGACAGGCGTCAGCTTCATCTTCTCCAGCCGGATACCCGAGACGGCGTTAATTTCTCGCAGCCAGTTTTTTAGCGCATTAATCTCCACCCGGGGCACAATAAAGGACAACGACTGCCCTTCCTGACGCACGTCATTCAGCGGCAGCTGAATTTCCCGGGCGCTGTTTTCAACCACGCTGCGCGGATTATCGGTTTTTGTTTGCTGCACCTGGAGATGATTTTTATTAATTTCGCCGCGCATCCAGATCAGGGTTTCTGTCTGGCGCTTTAGCGTGGCCTGGCTATTTTTAATCATATTATCCAGCGGAACCATGCCGCCGTAATAAACGACGGCGCAACAGAGTGCCGCGCCGCAGAATTTCATCAGCTGCTTTTCGCGGGCAGAGTAAGCCTGATACCGCGCTTTAAGTTGTGCGACACGCTCTTTCATTTATGTTTCCCGGTGATCATGGCAGTAAAGGGGGCGACCGTTGAAACCGGCTCGAGCGAAAAGTCAAAATCCGCACGGGTCTGTTCAATAAAGTTCTGTAGCGAGGCGCTGCTTTCACTGCTTACGCCAATCGTCCAGCTTTTTTGCGCACTGTCATAATCCAGCAGGTTAACTTCTATACCCGGAACTGCCTGCTTCGCTTTATTCAGATCGTCCATTTGCAGAAAGACGCCCTTAGTGACCTTCTTCAGGTTCTGACCAAAGTGATACTTAATATTGCTTTGCTGACGCAGGCTGGGGAAATGGTATTGGTAGACCGTGACAATCTCCTGCTGCAGCTGGTTTTCCTGCTGCACCAGCATCAGGGCCATCGCCAGTCTCGGCCCCAGCAGCAGCCCGACGCTGAGCAGCGCCAGCGCTACCATCAGCCCTTTCAGCCCTTTGGGCGTGCCGCCTCCAGTGCCGCTGGGGTTAAACTCGCCGTGCAGCATGTTGGCCCGGCAGGCCTGCCACTGCGGCTGGATCAGCTGCAATGGATGCTGCCAGGGTAAGGATTCATCCACCGTGACCCCATTAGGCGCCTCACCATAGCAGCGCACCTCCCCGGCCCCGGTTTTCTGCATCAGCAGCGGCAGCAGCGAGGCGTCGACTTCACAGGCGCTGGCCGGTGAAAAGCGCAGCCAGTAGCTCTCATCCAGCGATACCAGAGTGCTTCCCCCTTCAGCGACCGGCAGCAGCCAGGCGTCAGGCAGCGCCTGCACCACCTTCAGCCCGGCCTGTTGAAAGCGGGCGATCCAGTCGCGTAAGCGCTGCGCATCAATGGCGACAGCATCCACTTCCCGTCCTTTTTTACACAGCACCGTCCAGTGCAGGTCGTCGACATCGCCTATCAGCGTCTCCTCCGCCATCCACGAGAACGGCGACGTCTGGGGGCTGAGCCCTTTCGTTGGCAGAGAGAAGTGACGGAAGATCATCTCGCCAACGGGCAGCAGCAGACAAACATGCGACGCCAGCGGATGGTCCGCGAGGGTGTCCAGTGCCGCCATGCCCGGCAGAGAATTCACCTGCTGGCTGCCGGATTCGCACCACGCAAGCGTCCCGTCCTCGCGGCTATCGGAACGAATAAACAGTATTTTTTTCATCGGTATCGGCTTTTGCTATTCAATCATTCGGTAACGACGTTGCCACGTTACGATTTCGCCCGCTTCGCTGTTCACCTGAAGCTGACTGATCACGCGCAGCGTTAAATCGTCGGTGTTACCGGTGTAGTTAACCCGGAAGTAGCGACTGTTGACGGCCACTGCTTCGGCAACCTGTGTTAAATCGTCTTTCAGCTGCGGGAAGTCTTGCTCCAGCGCCTTACTGAAAGCCTCAACGTTTTCCCATCCCGCCTCCGGACGCGCCGCGAGCAGCCGGGCGGCGTCATCCTCCGTCAGTTTTCCCACAAACAGCGCCGCCAGCAGTTTTGCCTGCTCAGGCTTAAGGGTATTGACGTTAATCTTGCTGCTGGCATCCGGCAGAGCGCACAGCAGCCCGCTGACTTTGGCGTACGCCGCCGCCGGAAACGCAGGCAGTAACCTGATTTCGCTGATGTTGCGCATCATCTGGTTGGCGGGTAACCGCGCGGGCTGCACGCCTGCCCAGGCGTCGCTCTCCTGGGCCGCCTTCAGCGTGGTGCTGTCGCCGTCCAGGTAGTCCACTAACTGCTGATAGACCTGCTCAGCGGTGAGCTGATCCAGACCCGCGTCAGCCAGCAGCTGCTCAACCGTCAGCTGTTTACGGGGTTTTTCCGGGGGGGTTGACGCGGCCGGATCCTTCGCCGCCTTCTCCTCAGCAAGCAGGTTATTGACGTTGAAACAGTCCTGCGCATCCTCGACCTGGCTCACCACCGTGTAATATTCCCCCTGCGTCTCAAGGGGCTGATGCCACTCACCGTCCGGCTCCAGGGCGTTCTCGCCGCTGGCGGCGGTTTGCAATAGCTGCTTCACCGCCTGCTCCTGGCGCTGTATCGCCCAGCGCAGCTGCTGCTGACTCACCTGATAGTGGGTTTTCTGTAAATTGCGGCTGAACTGCTGGCTGATTCTGGCCGCCAGGGCCGACATCATTACCAGCAGGATAAGCACCACCAGCAGCGCAACGCCCCGCTGCCGATTGAGATTGCTTCTGGTCATGGCTGAGCGTCCGGCGCGGGCGTCGCCGCCTGTTCTGGGGCGGATACCGTCGCCTGTTCTGAAGCGGACGCCGTCTTCTGATCTTCAGGTTTTTCGACCGTTTTCACGGCAATCTGCGGCTGCGGCATATCGCCAGGGGTAGTAAACACCCAGCGCCAGGTGTCGCCGCTCTCCATGGTCAGCGTCAGCTCGACACCTTGTGGCTGATGCGTGCTGTCGCGCCAGCCTTTCAGCCATGCATCGCTGAAAAATCGCCACTGCACGGCTTTCACCTCAGAGACAATCGGCACCTCTTCCGGTTTAACGCCGGCCGGGCTGTCGATGGTCGGCCACACGTCGCGCCACAGCCGATGATCGTCAAACCGCCAGCGTACCCGCTCAAGCTGGACCGTCCCGCTCACGCCGTTGAGGGTGGTCAGCTCAATGGCGTTCTCATCCTGGCGAAAAACGTCAGGTTCATTGCGCGGCGCACGGGCCTGCTGCTGAAAAAAATCACGTGCCAGCAGGCTCCAGGCGCGCTGGATCTGATTGAGTCTGGCTGCGTTGCGATCGGTGGCGTTGCTGGTACGCATCGCGCCATCGAGGATCTGCCAGGCGAGCGTGCTAATCACCGCAAAAATGGTTAGCGCAATCATGATCTCCAGCAGCGTAAAGCCGCCCTGGCTCTGCAGTTTTTTCACTTTATCTCCTCCGGGGACAGAACCCGCATCGCCACAACCGGCTGGCTCTCATCCCCTTCGGCATAGACCAGGATCTCATCCGCCCAGCGTTTATCGGCGACCTTCACCCGCTGCATACGCCAGTTCCAGTTGCGCCCGCCCATCAGCTCCGTGCCCTTCTGCTCTGCATCCGGGAAGTCGCTTTTGGTCAGTTGCGCTTCGGCGAGCTGGTTCTCAGCCACCCAGCTGGCCTGCAGGGTATCGGCAAGACCGTGGGTGAAGCGCACATTCAGGGAGACCGAGTTCATTAATGCCAGCGCGGCGGTGGAGAAGATCACCAGAGCGACCATCACCTCCAGCAGCGTCATCCCGCGCTGCGACGCATTGCGTTTAGCCATCGTTTTCTACCGTAACCGGCGGCGCGCCCTGGGACACGACACGGAAATGATGTGCTTTATCGGCACTCTGTAACGTCAGGGTGAAACGGCTCATCTCGCCGTCCGGTAAAAAGACAATCTGCGGCTCGGCACCGGGCGTGGTGGCCAGACGCTGCGGAGAGAGCGAGACGTGCATCTCTTCAGGGAAACGCCCTTCGGTGGTGATACGTCGTTGCGCTAACGGTGCCCAGCTGCGCTCGCCGTTTTTTTCATCCAGCGTCATCAGCTGATATTTGTCCGTCGTGATCGTCAGGCCCACAATATTTCCATCCATCACCGCGCGATCGGAACCATATTCAATAACGGCTTTTAATTGCTGGCCAAATATATCCGCGCCGCTACGTGATGGTATTGTAGAGACCACCATCATGGCGCAGCTGGCGAATATCACCAGAGCGAGGATAATTTCCAGCAAAGTAAATCCGCGTTGTTTGTTCATTATTTTTTATCGAGCGACCAGTTGGTAATATCGTCTGGGGTATTGGCTTCGCCGTCCGGACCCGCAGAAAACAGGTCAATAGCGCCATGCTCGCCAGGGCTGACCAGAATATAGTCGCTGCCCCACGGATCCTGCGGCAGGCGGCGAATATAACCGTCGGCGCGGTAGCCGCCAGGGATCGGTGCGATTTCAGGTTTGGTGACCAGCGCCTGCAGGCCCTGTTCGGTGGTGGGATAACGGTGGTTATCCAGCTTATACATATCCAGCGAGCCTTCCAGCGCCACAATATCGCTGGTCGCTTTCTGGGCATCAGCCTTCTCTTTATTGCCCATCAAATTCGGCACCACCATGCTCGCCAGTACGCCGAGAATAACAATCACCACCATTAATTCGAGCAAAGTAAAGCCCGCCTGGCGTGCCAGGTTTTTTCGTTTCATCGCCATAATTAACCTACCATGTTATTAAGTTGCAGAAGCGGTTGTAATATTGACATCACAATAAACAGAACAATGGTCGCCATAGAGACCACCAGCGCTGGCTCAAATACCGACAGCGTTAAGGTAATTCGATGTTGTAATGCCGATTCCTGATTTTCTGCCGCCCGGTCCATTAAATTACCCAATTCACCGCTCTCTTCGCCGGAGGCAATCATATACAGCATGGTAGGCGGGAATAATTTCGCCTGCTCCAGGGCGGCATACAGCGATGAACCCTGGCGTACGGTATCGGCCGCCTGATCGAGCACCTGGCGAGCATAAAGATTTTCGATACCGTCCATGGCGATATACATGCCTTCCAGCAGCGGTACGCTACTGGCCTGCAAAATGCTCAGGGTGCGGATGTAGCGCGCGCTGTTGATGGCGCACACCAGCTTTTTGATCGGCGAGGCGTTAACCAACCAGCGGTTCCAGATAAAGCGGTGGGTAGTTTTCTTCAACCAACTTTTAAAGCCGATAAAACCTGCCGCCAGTCCGCCGCAGAGAAACAGGCCGTACGCCTGCAGAAAATCACTTACCGCAATCAGCGTGCGGGTGGTGATCGGCAGCTGCTGTTTCATATGGGTGAACTGTTCGATAACCTGCGGCACCACCGCCACCAGCAGAATGCCGATCACCGCCACCGCCACCACCGTCAGGGTAATGGGGTAGACCATCGCCTGAGTGAGCTTGCTTTTCATCTTCTGGCGCTGCTCGTTGTACTCCGCCAGTTTTTCCAGCACGTCCCCCAGATAACCGGTTTTTTCCCCGGCCATCACCAGCGTGCAGTAGAGCTTGTCGAAGGTGCGCGGAAACTGGCTGAAGGCGTCAAACAGCGTGTGTCCTTCCACTACCTTTTCGCGGATTTCCGTCACCATCGCCGCCAGCTTTTTATCTTCGGACTGTCTGGCAATCGCCTTCAGGGCACTTTCCAACGGCAGCGCGGCATTGATCAGCGTCGACAGCTGACGGGTAAACATCGACAGCACTGGCGTGGAGAGTTTTATCCCTTTCTGGGCGCTCCCGGCGGCGCTGCTCTCGCGGGTAACCGCAATGCTTACCGGCATCAGCTTTTGCTCGCGCAGCGCCTGACGAACCTGCTTTGGCCCTTCGGCCTGCATCTTGCCGCGCTGGGTTTTGCCCGCCGCGTTGGTCGCCGTCCACGCATACCACGCCATTATTCCTCCCCTCCGCGTTCGGCGGTGACGCGCATCACCTCTTCCAGAGAGGTGATGCCGGAGATCACTTTCATCAGGCCGTTTTCCCGCAGGCTATAGGCCTGCTTAAACAGCTGCGTTTCGATAGACATTTCATCTTTGTCTTCATGGATAGCACGACGCATCCCGCTATCCACCACCAGAAATTCATGTATTCCGGCACGCCCCTGATAGCCGCCCTGGCGGCATTTCTCACAGCCCACGGCACGATAAATCGCCTTCGGCGGCGTCGTCATAAAGCTGAAAAGCTGCCGTTCATTGTCATCCAGCGGACGGGTGGTACGGCAATGAGTACAGAGTCGACGCACCAGACGCTGAGCAATAACCCCCAACAGGGATGAACCGATTAAAAAGGATTCCAGCCCCATATCCCGCAGGCGGGTGATGGCCCCAGCCGCACTGTTGGTGTGCAAGGTCGACATCACCAGGTGACCGGTCAGCGACGCCTGTACCGCAATCTGCGCGGTTTCGCCGTCACGGATTTCGCCGATCATTACCACGTCCGGGTCCTGACGCAGGATGGCGCGCAGGCCGCGGGCAAAGGTCATGTCAACCCGGGGGTTAACCTGGGTTTGCCCAACGCCTTCCAGCTCATACTCGATGGGATCTTCAACGGTGAGAATATTGCGCTCGTGGCCATTCAGCGCCGACAGAATGGCGTACAGGGTGGTACTTTTCCCGGATCCGGTCGGGCCGGTGACCAGGATAATGCCATGCGGGCGGGCAATCAGCTCTTTAAGCTGAGCCAGCTCGTCGTCAATCAGCCCCAGCTTGTTGATGTCCGGCTGCAGGTTACTTTTGTCCAGCAGACGCATGACCACCCGCTCGCCGTACTGGGAGGGAATGGTGGAGACACGCACGTCGATGGCTTTGCGCCCGATACGCAGCGAGATACGCCCATCCTGGGGCAGGCGTTTTTCGGCGATATCAAGCTTCGACATCACTTTGATCCTCGACACCAGCAGCGGCGCCAGCTTGCGCGCTGGCTGCAGCACCGGGCGTAGCACGCCGTCGACGCGAAAGCGGATGCTCAGGGTGCGCTCGAAGGTTTCAATATGTATATCCGACGCGCCCTCTTTCACCGCCTCGCCAAGAATGGCGTTGATGAGACGGATCACCGGCGAGTTTTCATCGTTATCCAGCAGATCCTCGTTGTCGGGGATCTCCTCGGTCAACGCCAGCAGGTCAATGTCGGCATCCATGTCATCCACCAGCTGCTGAGACACGCCGCTGTTCTGCTGCCAGACTTTGGTCAGCATCTCGTCAAAGGCTTCTGCCGTCAGAACCGTCGGGGTAAAGGATCGCCCCAGCACCCGGCGCATCTCCAGCAGGGCGAACGCCGGGGTGTTATCGCGGATAAAGACCTGCTCCTGATAAATCAGGACGCCGTTATCCTTTGCGTAGCTGCTGGTGCATAAAACGTTGCTTAGCTCATCCATCCTCCACCCCCTTACTCTTTAAAAGGATTGCGGGCGGCCGCAGTGTTGCCGGTGCTCTGATGCGGGTAGGCCGGCAGCACCGCTGTGTCAGTGTTGGAAATAATGCCCAGCTTTCTCTCTTCCATACGCTGCTGCTGACGGGCGCGGATCTGGTCATATTTTTCCTTCGATGACGCGCTGTAGGTGTCGTCGTCACGCAGGACGGTGGTATGGATAAAGACCATCAGATTTCGTTTCGAGGTATCCTGAGAGGTGTAGCGGAACAGCTGCCCCACCAGCGGGAGATCCCCCAGCAGCGGCACTTTCGAGACGTTCTGCTTAGTCACGTTCTCCATTAACCCGCCAAGCACCACCGTCTGCCCACTGTGGACCATCACTTCGTTATTGATGGTACGGGTGTTGAAGGTCGGGCCGAGGCTGGCATCTTCCGTCGCGCTGGCATCCACGCTGGAGACTTCCTGCTCAATCTTCATATGAATGATGTCCCCGTCGTTGATCTGCGGAACAATTTTCAGCTTGGTACCGACGGTTTTACGCTCCACCGAGTTAAAGACGTTATCGCCGCTGGTGGTCTGGGAACCGGACAGCACCGGCACGTCCTGACCGACATTGAACGACGCCTCTTTGTTATCCAGCGTCACCACGCTCGGGGTCGAGAGAATGTCGTTTTTACCATCGGTGGCAAGGGCGGTCATCAGCGCGCCAAAATCACCGTTAAAGAAGCCGGTCGCCATGCCGGTAAAGTTGGACCCTTTAATGATGCCGTTCTTAACCTGACTAATCGGCATGCCGGTGGCGCCAAACTGTACGCCGCCATGTTTGCTGGTCCACTGCACGCCAAGGTCGAGGCCGTTGCCGTCCTGCACTTCGGCAATGATCGCCTCCACCAGAACCTGCGGACGACGGATATCGAGCTTGTCGATCACTTTTTCCAGCGAGTTCATGACGTTAGGCTGGGCAGTGATCACCAGTGAGTTGGTGGCCTCATCCGCGGTGATATTCAGGTCGCTGCTGGCGGAGGCCGTTTTGCTTTTTGCCGCTGGCGCTTTGTCTTTCAGCTGTTCGCCGATGCCGGTCAGGACCGGCACGACTTTGCTGGCATTCGCATACTTCAGGTAGAAGACGCGGGTATTGCCCTCGTTATTTTGTTCGCGATCGAGCTGATTAATCAGCAACCGGGTGCGCGCCCGGGCGTCTTCCGGACCGCTGATCACCAGGCTATTGGTTTCATCATCGGCAACCACTTTGGTCGCCAGCTGTGGCGCGTTCTGCCCCTTCTGCTCTTCATTGCTGAGATTATTCAACATCTCGCCGAGGGGTTTCGCCGAAGCGTAGCGTAGCGGCACAATTTCACGGCGCTGAACGCCGGAGCGATCTACCCGCTCCACCAGATCCACAAGCCGGTTCACCACCGAGGCGCGTCCGGTGAGCAACAGCACGTTGGAGGGTTCAAAATGCACCACATTGCCGATGCCGGAGGCGTCGTTCAACTGGCGCAACAGTGGGGCCAGCTCGCGTACCGGCACGTTCTCCATGCGCACCACGCGGGTGATTATCTCATCACCCTTACCCGGATTTTTGCTGTCGGCCAGCGGCACGCCGGCGGTACGTGCCACGCTGGAGCGCACCACCTTCACCATGCCGTTATCCATTGGGATAACCGTCAGGCCATAGACATCCAGCACGCTGAGGAAGAACTGATAATATTCATCCTCGGTGAGCACGTTGTAGGTCCTGACAGAAACGGTGCCCTGAACGGACGGGTCCACCAGAATCGTTTTATTCAGGTTGCGGCTTACCGTATCGATAAATTCGCGAATATCGGTATTCTTAAAGCTGGCGCTAAAATTAGCGGCCAGCAGCGAACTGGAAAACAGCGAGGCAGCAGTGAACGCCAGACACGCCCAGGGAATTTTCTTCATGGTTTTACACTTGTTAATTGTTTAAAACATTAACCCGAATATTTTCAAGGTGAGCGTGACGTTTAACTACAACCTCCGCCTCTCTCATTTTCGACCAGCTGGCGATAATAATTTTCGCCTGTTCTTCTTTCGTCATATCGACGGTATTCACTTTCACAACCACGTCGCCTTTTTTCAGTCCGCTGTGGCTAAAAAAAGCCGACGCGTTCCTTGGCTTAATTTGATATCCCTCGAGATGACCGTTGTCGAACCGGGGTTTCAGCACTAAATAGTCGTTAAGGTGTAAATTATTTAAACCCGGTTCCACCTGCGGGGCAGGCATGGGGGCACTGTTAATATCACCTTTAAAATAGTCGGGGCGTTTAATCGCCAGCGTTTGCGGGCTGCCCTGATAGTTAATCACGACATTGTCGCGGTTGATCTCTTCCACCCAGGTATCGGGGTAGCCCGTCAGGCTCTCGCCTTCGCGATAGCTCTGCTGCCCGGAAGGCGTTTTTATCACCGCAAACGACATCCAGGCCTCGTCGCTACGGATAATGCCCTCCACCTCGGCGTTGATCGGCGCTTGCACCGTCCGCTGCGCAGCGGGCTGGCTCACTGCAGGCTGGAAAAGGGCAAAACCTTGCACCTCTTCCCGATGACTATCCGACACAGGGTCAGCCTCAGACAATTTATCGCTGACCTTTTTATACTGTTTTAAAACAACATATCCCTGATGCCCGCTGGATATCAGCAAAATAAACATCACGCAGGGTGTTATCAGGCTATAAAGACGCTGCATCCTCATTATTTAACGAACCTTTTAAATGCAGAAACTGACAGTTGGGCTGTTTAAGAATGACCTAATACTAATGACCTGACATGGCGTGCTCCACCGGGATTGCCAGCAAATTTAGTGCGGAAAAATATTGACCCGCAATAATGCAGATGTTAGGTGTTATTCAGGTTATTTTTCTCCTGTTTGCAAATTGAACATCACGGCGGCATCCCTTACTTTCGGCGGTGAATATCTGTTTTTGTCATCCCGGGGTGTGTCGTTATGTATCTGAAACATTTTAAACTCGCAGGCCAGCCTTTTATGAAGGTGACCCGTTCAGCGGGTGAGTTCTTTGTGCCTTACCATCAGGATGTGTCAGGCATGCTGCGGGAGAAATCACGCACGCCGGGGATTATCGGGCTGTTTTCCGACGACGAACCCCTGCTCAGCCAGTTCAGCAGCGAACTGCTGGCGCAGACGACCGGGGTAGCAATTAATGCGTTTCCCAAACTGAGCGCCAGCGCCCTGCTGTATAAACTCAAACCGGACAACACCGATGCCAAAAACAGACTTCATGCCATTGATGCAGTGCTGCGCCAATGGCATGAGGCGTATTCCTCCTGCCGTACCCACGGCCTGGTGCTGAGTATTTCTGCGATTCAGGCGATGCAGGACAAATGCTGGGACGTTCTGGGCATGTTGCTGACCCGCGCTCAGGAGCGCGGCCTGCCACTCACTCTTCTGCTGACCGGGACTGTAGATCAGGAGGCACGTTTGCTAGCCCATTCCGGTCTCGGTGCCCGGGTGCATACGCGCCATAGCTTGCGAGCCCTCACTGGTCGCGAGTGCCTGGATTATGTTCAGGCGCAAACCGCTCATCACGGCGCAGAAACCTCACCGTTCACCCCGGCCCGCATTCGGCGAATGCAGACCCTGACCAAAGGGTGCGTCAGCCAGCTAAATGCGCTGGCGCACCTGGCACTACTGGCCGCATGGACTGAACGCGCCGGACTGGTGGGGACACGCCATCTGCGTCTGGCGGCGGGCGAAGTCCTGCCGATCAAGCGAAGCAACAGACGTCTGGCGACAGTAGGGCTGTTTGCCTGCATGATATTTGCTGCCTGCGGCTGGCATTTTTCTACGGCCATAACGGCCGCGCTGCCGTTCAAACCGCCAGTACCTGCCCGCTGGATCCCGCAGATGAAACATCAGCAGGCGCCGGTCCAGCCGGTTTTCGATCGCGAAGTCGTGAACCAGCCGGATGCCATGCATCAGCTTTACATCATGTGGGGATATGACGCCTCCACCGGGGAGGCGCTATGCCAGAATGCCGGGCGGGTGAATCTGCAGTGTAAGCAGGGTAATGCTCCGCTGTCGACGCTGGAGCAGGAGGAGTATCCGTGGGTCAGCGAGCTGAAAACCGGGGAGCACCTGAACTACGCGGTGGTGGCGCGGGTCGGGAATGACTCCCTCGATCTGCTGATGAATAATCGTACCTGGCAGGTGAGCCGGAGCTGGTTTACCCGGCACGCCACCGGAAATTATACCCTGCTGCACCGCCTGACGCCGTCCGGTAGAGAGGCCATCGGTGCGGCCAGCGATAAACAGGATCTGGACTGGATCGACACCCAGCTGAGCCTGGCACTGAATGAACCGGAAACCCACGCCCATCGTTGGACCCAGACGCTGGCGGACCGCACCCGTGAATTCCAGCAAAAAAATCGCTTACACGTCGATGGCCTGCCAGGGGAAGAGACCCTGATGCAGTTGATGCGCGTGAATAACATCACCCCCACTATTGTGACACCCTTGACGCAGGGAGAAACGCACTGATGTCCACAATCTGTCTGGCTGCCCAGCGCAGCTATACCACCGGTGAGGCGGTATTTTTTTCGTACCGCCTACCCTCAATAAGAAAGGTGCTGGCCAGCCTGATGTGCCTGTGCGTCATGCTTGCGGTAGGCATTTATGCCCATCTGCTGCGGGATTTGCGCTATCCTGCGCCCGCCGAAAAACCGGTTAAGGTCGTCAACCCTGACACCCAGCTGTCGGATATGCACTATGTGTATGTGTCAAAACCCTTCCCGCAGCCAACACCGACGCCGTTGCCGGCAATACCGTTGCCCGCCCCCGAAGAGGGCCCGGTGATGGATAATACCCCCGACTGGCAACAGCCCCCGGACGGCGAGATTCAGGAGCAGGCTCTGCCCGCCACGCACGAAAAATTGCACACCCCAACATTGCAGGAACGCTTTATGCAGGCGGTAAAAGAACAGCAATTAGAGTATTCGCAAGGGAAAATTCCACCCGAGCCGAAAGCTGAGACGTCAGATAACGGACATGAGGTAAGAAAATCCCCTTCGGGGAGATCCGAAGGGGACGAAAGACGAGAATTTCAGTAGCGTTCCGGGAGGGAGTTAATTGAAATCAACTTGCCCTTTTCGACAACAATATATTGACCTTTTTTCAGGTCAGAAAGGATTTTAATAATGGTACTGCGCGCCAGATTAGTGTACTCCTGAATATAGTCATAAACATTAACATCACGTTTATGCTGAACGATCAGTTCGTTAATCTCCAGCAGGAATTCGCGCACCACAGAATAGGCACTGCGGGCGACTAAAACATCATCACGCTTACTGAGAACACTGATATACCAGGCCAGGATCTTGCTGAATTCCGCCCAGAGATTATGCTCGCCGATCAGTCGTTCAAAATCCGTTTTTTTGATGGAACGGATCACTGTGGCGGTGCGGGCCAGACCGTATATGTGGCTTGCATTGCTGTAAACGGCGGAAACCCCCAAAAAGCCCGAATTACGCATAACAAACATGCTTAATTCATCGGATTTACGGCGGATTTCCACCTCACCGCTTACCACAATGTGAATATAGTCAGGATCGGCAGTAATAATTTTTTGCCATTTCTTTAACGTTTTTTCTGGACACTCTGCGGTTGCAGCAACAATCGCTTCCATCGCCTGTTGCGGGCGGCATTTTTTACCATATATGCTTAACATAAGTATGCCTGTTAATGTTCCTTATTAGAAAGAGAGCCGTGCGACCCTCCTGTCAAAAATAGTCAATTGACCAGGTTAAATTTAGTTTCAGGATATATTTACTGAGCGTCACTCCCGTTTTATTAACTGAATTTCTTAGCGGGCCAGGGATGCATAGTAAATCTGTGTAAAATTAAGTCAATTAACTAAAAATAAATTGAGGATGTACTTAAGATTAATCTTATGCACAATTAAGCAGGACGGGGAACCGGTTAACATACAGGCTTATCTCTGCCCATACTTCTCAAGTAAGGCTTCGGCAATGGCCAGGGTTTCTTCATCAGCAACACCGGTCCACACCTGCGGACGAAAATGCATCTGGAACGCCATGATTATGCGTTTCTGCTGCGCCGGGGAGATATTCTCAGGCACCTCATAACCGTAACGGGCTAAGCGATCCAGCAATAACCCGGGATCCACAGGTTGCCACGGTGATTGCCCGTTCAGATAAAACGTCACCCGGGCGGGGTCTGGCCATGCACCTATCCCCTGCTGGGCCAGCGCCTGCCAGGGAAACAGCGGCCCCGGATCGTCTTTGCGCTGCGGGGCGATATCCGCATGGGCCACCACGTTCTGCGGCTTGATGTCGTAACGCTGAATGATGTCCTTCGCCAGTGGGACCAGGGCGGCAATCTGCGCCGCTTCAAACGGGACGAAGCGTTTCTGACCGCCGCTTTTTTGCCAGCCGCGGTTTTCCAGCTCAATACCAATCGAGGTGTCATTGATGCGCGTGGCCCCGCGCCAGAAGCTAACCCCGGCATGCCAGGCCAGATCGCGCTCCGGCACCAGCTGCCAGATCCGCGGTTTGCCGTTGTGCTGGGGCGGGATCGCCGGGATCAAATAGTGGGAGCTGACGTTTTTATCCGTCAGGGTGGCCAGCGAGCTGTCAAAATCATCGGCGGTGTAGTGGATCACCAGCACCTTAATGCGCGGATAGGCCGCCTGCGCCTGGCGACGGGCGTCCAGCTCATAGGCCCCTTTATCGACAATCCCTTTTTCGGCGGCGCAGCCTGCCAGCAACAGCGCCAGCAGGCTTAGCGAAAGCGCCCGCTTCATCGGCGCGTTTTCACCGCAGTGCCGCTGACGGTGACCATCAGCATGCTGGCGTCTTTGCCGACAGTTTCATAATCGATGTCGATGCCGACCACCGCGTCGGCACCCAGCGCCTTGGCCTGCTCGCCCAGCTCTTTAAAGGCGATTTCACGGGCTTTGCGCAGCTCTTTTTCATAGGCCCCGGAGCGACCGCCGACGATGTCGCGGATACCGGCAAAAAAGTCGCGGAAGATATTGGCACCGAGGATGGCTTCTCCGGTGACAACACCGCAGTACTCGCTGATCGGCTGCCCTTCCAGGGTTGGGGTGGTGGAAAATTGCATCTGCTTCTCCTTAATGGTGCGTGATGTGCCTAAGCGTATAAGAACAAAACCATTATCGGATCGTTACGCTATGATTTAAAGGTTAGTTAATTATTGCAGCCTAATAAGGAAATCAACATGCGCTATCCTGCTTTGACGCTTTTAGTGCCGTGCGCGCTGCTGCTCAGCGCCTGCACCACCCCGGTTAACCCAGCTTTTAAGGATATTGGAACCCGCAGCGGCAACTGCATTGTCGGCGGTCCGGATGCCGTAGCTCAACAGTTCTACGACTACCGCATTAGCCACCGCAGTAACGACATGACCGCACTGCGCCCGTATCTGAGCGACAGTCTGGCGCAACTGCTGAGCGATGCCAGCCGCGATCCACAGCATAAAAACCTGCTGAAAGACGATCCGTTCTCCAGCCGCACCATTGCGCCTCAAACCGCCGAAGTGGCCAGCGCCTCCACCATCCCCAATACCGATGCGCGCAATATTCCCCTGCGGGTGAAACTGACCCAGGGCAGCGAAACCTGGCAGGATGAAGTGCTGATGATCCGCGAGGGGCAGTGCTGGGCAATTGACGATGTGCGCTACCTCGGCGGCAGCGTTCATGCCCCGGCGGGCACCCTGCGCCAGTCCATTGAGAACCGTTAAGCCAATAAAACCCCGCAAAATGTCTGGCATTTCGTGAGGAATGCCGACATTTATTCTCGCCGCCCTTCCCGCTCGCTATTTTGTGCTATGTTTAGGTGTGCTCGCGGTTTATATTTAACTTTTAACGCAGAAATATTGCATAACTATTCTGCCGACGGTACTATTTGCGGCCTCAATAGCTATAAACAGCCTGGATGAGTAAAGACTGCCCCGATGAGTATTCAACTAAACGGCATTAACTGCTTCTACGGCGCACACCAGGCGCTGTTCGATATCACCTTAAATTGCCCTGAGGGCGAGACGCTGGTTCTGCTTGGCCCCAGCGGTGCAGGCAAAAGCTCGCTGCTTCGCGTCCTCAATCTGCTTGAAATGCCCCGCTCCGGCACGCTGGATATTGCTGGCAATCACTTTGATTTTGCCAAATCGCCGTCTGAGAAAGCGATCCGCGATCTGCGTCAGAACGTCGGCATGGTATTCCAGCAGTACAATCTCTGGCCACACCTTACTGTGCAGCAAAACCTGATTGAAGCCCCGTGCCGCGTGCTGGGCCTGTCTAAAGAGCAGGCGCTGGCACGTGCCGAGAAGCTGCTGGAGCGTCTGCGTCTTAAGCCTTACAGCGATCGCTATCCTCTGCACCTCTCTGGCGGTCAACAGCAGCGTGTGGCCATTGCCCGCGCCCTGATGATGGAGCCCGCCGTGCTGCTGTTTGACGAACCCACCGCCGCGCTGGATCCCGAGATCACCGCCCAGATCGTCAGCATCATTCGTGAGCTGGCAGAAACAAACATTACGCAGGTGATCGTGACCCACGAAGTGGAAGTGGCGCGTAAAACCGCCAGCCGCGTGGTGTACATGGAAAACGGTTATATCGTCGAGCAAGGCGATGCTCGCTGCTTTGCCGAGCCGCAGACCGACGCGTTCAGAAATTATCTGTCTCACTAATTGAATCGAGAAAACGACAATGAAAAAAATAGTGATTGCCGCGCTGCTTGCCAGCATCAGCCTTTCTGCAACAGCCGCTCAGACCATTCGTTTTGCTACGGAAGCGTCTTACCCTCCGTTTGAGTCTATCGACGCCAACAACAAGATTGTCGGCTTCGATGTGGATCTGGCAAACGCGCTGTGCAAAGAGATCGACGCGACCTGTACCTTCGCTAACCAGTCTTTCGACAGCCTGATCCCCAGCCTGAAATTCCGCCGTATCGATGCGGTTATGGCCGGGATGGACATCACGCCTGAGCGTGAAAAGCAGGTGTTGTTCAGCACCCCGTACTATGAGAACTCAGCCCTGTTCATCGGTCAGAAAGGCAAATACGCCTCGATTGACGCACTGAAAGGCAAAAAAGTGGGCGTGCAGAACGGCACCACCCACCAGAAATTCATTATGGATAAGCACCCGGAAATCACCACCGTGCCTTATGACAGCTATCAGAACGCCCGTCTGGATCTGCAGAACGGCCGTATTGACGCAGTGTTTGGCGACAACGCCGTGGTGACCGAATGGCTGAAAGCTAACGACAAGCTGGCTTCCGTCGGCGACAAAGTGACCGATAAAGACTACTTCGGCACCGGCCTGGGTATCGCGGTCCGTCAGGGCAACACCGAGCTGCAGCAGAAATTCAACGCTGCGCTGGAAAAAGTGAAAAAAGATGGCACTTACGATTCCATCTACAAAAAATGGTTTCAGAAGTAAGACCTGATGAACGAATTTTTTCCATTAGCAAGCGCCGCCGGGATGACCGTCGGCCTTGCCGTTTGTGCGCTGATCATCGGCCTGGTGCTGGCGATGGTCTTTGCGGTCTGGGAGTCGGCTAAATGGCGTCCTGTCGCCTGGACCGGCTCTGCACTGGTGACCCTTCTTCGCGGCCTGCCGGAAATTCTGGTGGTGCTGTTTATCTATTTCGGTTCGTCACAGCTGCTGCTGATGCTGTCGGACGGCTTTACGCTCAATCTGGGCGTGGTGCAAATCCCGATTCAGATGCAGATCGAGAACTTTGACGTCAGCCCGTTCCTCTGCGGCGTGATCGCCCTCTCCCTGCTCTATTCCGCCTATGCGTCGCAAACGCTGCGCGGGGCGCTGAAAGCGGTACCCATTGGCCAGTGGGAGTCGGGTCAGGCGCTGGGGCTGTCGAAAACGGCAATCTTCTTCCGTCTGGTGATGCCGCAGATGTGGCGGCATGCCCTGCCAGGGCTCGGTAACCAGTGGCTGGTGCTGCTGAAAGATACCGCGCTGGTGAGCTTAATCAGCGTCAACGACCTGATGTTGCAGACCAAAAGCATTGCCACCCGTACCCAGGAGCCGTTTACCTGGTACATCGTGGCGGCAGCCATCTACCTGGTGATCACGTTGCTCAGTCAGTACATCCTCAAGCGTATTGACCTGCGTGCGACGCGCTTTGAACGGAGACCAGGCTGATGCTTGAGTATTTACCCGAACTGATGAAAGGGCTGCACACCAGCCTGACGCTGACGGTGGCCTCGATTATCGTGGCGCTGGTGCTGGCGCTGATTTTCACCATTGTGCTGACGCTGAAAACGCCGGTGCTGGTGTGGATTGTGCGCGGCTATATCACCCTGTTTACCGGCACGCCGCTGCTGGTGCAGATCTTCCTGATTTACTACGGCCCGGGTCAGTTCCCGTCGCTGCAGGAATATCCGGTGCTGTGGCACCTGCTCTCTGAGCCGTGGCTGTGTGCGCTGTTGGCCCTGTCGCTGAACAGTGCCGCCTATACCACCCAGCTGTTTTACGGTGCAATCCGCGCCATCCCGGAAGGGCAATGGCAGTCCTGCGGCGCGCTGGGGATGAGCAAGAAAGACACCCTGGCGATCCTGCTGCCGTACGCGTTCAAGCGCGCCCTCTCCTCTTACTCCAACGAAGTGGTGCTGGTGTTCAAGAGTACCTCGCTGGCCTACACCATCACTCTGATGGAGGTGATGGGTCACGGGCAGCTGTTGTACGGGCGCACCTACGACGTGATGGTGTTCGGTGCGGCGGGGTTGATTTACCTGGTGGTGAACGGCCTGCTGACGCTGCTGATGCGTGTGGTTGAGCGCAGAGCGCTGGCGTTTGAGCGTCGCAACTAGAACTGCATAAAATCCGGTATTAAAGGCGGGCAAGTCTAATGACAGCCCGCCTTTTTTTATGCCACCAATAATATTTAATCATTTTTATTGCATACAAATTCATTAAATGGCATTGTAGCTCCCAGCCGCAGACAGGGCACATAATGACAAGATTGACAGACGGGAGCTTCACAATGAAAAAGTTAGTTCTGGCCGCATTACTGGCAACCTTCGCCGCAGGTGCCACCGCCGCAGATAAAATCAGCTTCGGCGTTTCGGCTACTTATCCGCCGTTCGAATCGCTGGATGCCAGCAACCAGATCGTTGGCTTTGATATCGACCTGGCGAAAGCGCTCTGTACCCAGATGCAGGCCGATTGCACCTTTACTAACCATGCGTTTGATAGCCTGATCCCGGCGCTGAAATTCAAAAAATATGATGCGGTGATCTCGGGTATGGATATCACCCCGGAGCGTAGCAAGCAGGTCTCCTTCACCGAGCCGTACTACGCCAACTCGGCGGTGGTGATTGCCAAAAAAGGGGCGTACACCTCTTTTGACCAGCTGAAAGGCAAGCGCATCGGCATGGAAAACGGCACCACGCACCAGAAGTACCTGCAGGATAAGCATACCGAAGTGAAAACTGTCGCTTACGACAGCTACCAGAACGCAATTATCGACCTGAAAAATGGCCGTATCGATGGAGTGTTTGGCGACACGGCAGTGGTCAACGAGTGGCTTAAAACCAACCCGCAGCTGGGCACCGCCACTGAAAAAGTGACCGATTCACAATACTTCGGTACCGGTCTGGGCATTGCAGTACGTCCGGATAACAAAGCCCTGCTGGAGAAACTGAACGGCGCCCTGAAAGCGATTAAAGCTGACGGCACGTATCAGAAAATCAGCGATAAGTGGTTCCCACAGTAAGTTTTTTTGCCGGGTGGCGCTTCGCCTGCCCCGGCCTACAGGGTGGGGATTTTGTAGGCCGGGTGAGCATTAATGCCACCTGGCACTCTCATAGCGGTACATAAAAACGAAAACAAGCTCCTCTCGCCACCTCCATCAGCCTGATCTCTCCTCCGTGCAGTTCCAGCATCCGCTTCACAATCAACAATCCCAGTCCGCCCCGGTTGTCCCGTGACGCCTGTGGACTGAGCGCCGATGGCCGCTGGAAAAGCGTCTCGCGCAGATGGTCGTCAATGCCCGGTCCGCTGTCGTTCACTTCAACCTGTAGCTGTTCACCCTCCTGCCACACCTTCAGACCAATTTCCCCGCCTGGGGGCGTATGACGAATGGCGTTATCCAGCAGATTGGTCACCACCCGTTCGATCATCGACAGATCGGCGTTGATCATCGGCAGCGGGCGTGGCACGTCAATATGCAGCCGCAGCTGACGGGTCTCTACCGCCAGGTCAAACTTTTGCGCCACGTCGGAGATAAGCTCCCCGATGGCAAAACGCTCGCGTTGCGGTTTGATGCTGCCGTGCTCCAGCCGCGCCAGCTCAAACAGCCGCTGCGACAGGTGGCGGACCTTATGCCCCTGGCGCAGGGCAATCGCCAGGTAATGCTGGCTCTCCTCTGCGGAGAGGGTGGCGGATTTTAGCGACAGGGTTTCCAGATAACCCAGCAGCGCGGTCAGCGGGGTGCGCAGGTCGTGGGAGATATTGGCGATAAACTCCCGCCGCTGGCGGTCGCTGTCGGCCAGCTGATCCCACTGGCTGGCAATCTTTTGCGCCAGTTCGATAAAGTTATTGCGCAGCAGCGCCACCTCACCCGCGGGCTGCGGCTCAAGGGGCCGGGCGGCGAGCTGTTTGATGGCGCTGATGCTGTCCTGCTCCAGCCCGCTGACCTCATGGGTCAGCAGCCTGACCGGACGTGTAACCCAGTACCAGACCAGCCCACCCGCCAGCGCACCAAACAGCGCCACCAGCAGCAGCGACCACAGCACCGTGCGCCACAGTGTTTTCTGCCACGCCTGTTCGGCCAGCGCATTCAACTCTTCCCCCTGCAGAATGATATACAGATAGCCGCGCAATTCGCCGTTCTGGCGCAGGGGGGCAACGCTGAACACTTTCTGCTTATCGCTGCGCGGATCGTCGCCGTAGACCGGCATCGTGGCACCGCTCAGCGCTTGCTGAACCGGGGTGATGGAGACGCTTTGCCGTTTGATATGCCCCGGCGGTGCGGCATCGGCCAGCAGCTCACCCTGCGGGGAGAGGATATACAGCTCGACGCTGGGATTGAAGGTCATCAGGCGGTTAAACAGCGGCTGAAGCGCGCTGCGCTCGACCTGGCCCTGCTTATCCAGCAGCGGCTCGCGCTGGATAATGTGCTGCGCCAGACCGCCGGAGAGCCGCTGCACCATCGCATCCCCGTACTGCTTGCTGGCCCAAAGCTGCACCCCACAGGCGACGATGGCGCACAGGCTCAGCAGGGCAATAAACAGCAGCGTCAGGCGCTGGCTGAGGGTGAGACGGCGGATCATAGTGGGCGCTCCGCGAAGAGATAGCCTTTCCCCCAAACGGTACGGATGACCTGCGGCTCGGCGGCGTCGACTTCAATCTTGATCCGCAGGCGGTTGATGTGGGTGTTAACGGTATGTTCGTAGCCTTCGTGCTGGTATCCCCACACTTTGTCGAGCAGCGCCAGGCGAGAGAACACCTCCCCAGGGTGACGGGCAAAAAAGTAGAGCAGATCGAATTCGCGCGGCGTCAGGTCGATGACTTCGCCGCGTAGCTGGACGCTGCGCGCCAGCGGGTCAATGGTCAGACCATGGGCCGTAATCAGCCCGGCGGTGTGCTGGCCCATCGCCTGCTGACGGCGGAACAGTGCCCGGATGCGCGCCACCAGCTCCTGCACCGAGAAGGGTTTTGCGAGGTAATCATCGGCCCCGGTTTCAAGCCCGAGAATGCGTTCGGTTTCACTGCTGCGGGCGCTAATGATAATCACCGGCAGGTAGTGATCGCGCGCGCGGATCGCCCGACAAAGGGTCAGCCCGTCAACGTTGGGCAGCATCAGATCGAGGATTACCGCATCCCAGCGTGGGTCGTCCACCGCCCGCAGCGCGCACGCCCCGTCTGCCTCATGGGTGATCTGGTAGCCCTCGTCCTCTAAATTCAGGCGCAGCAGCGCGGCAATATCGCCGTCGTCTTCCACCAGTAATATGTGCTTCATCGGTCAACCTTATCTAAGCCAGATAGATAAAGCTTACCCGATTTCAGGCGCGGGCAACGTTCACATTTTGTTTAACATTGTGGGGTGGTTTCGCCCTCACCCCGGCCTTCTCCCATAGGGCTGAGGGATCCCCACAAAAAAATTGGCACGGTGGGCCCCCTCTCCATTCAGGGAGAGGGTTGGGGTGAGGGGGGGCATGCGGCTCCGGTGGTGGTTCCGTTCACTTTAAGTTCTGTGCTTCTCTGTCAGTCGCGTCACCCGTGAACGTGCCAGGGCGGCTCAATCGCCACCGCCCTGGCTACCCGGGCTCCCGGCAAGAAAATCGTCGCTACG
>NZ_JBOGBT010000087.1:0-38229 GCF_051656365.1 Silvania sp.
CCCCGCCCGCACTGGCGAAAGGACAAACGGCATGCCTGCTGGTTAATCTGTCTACCGGCGAACAGCGGGTAACCGAGAAGTCAGAAAGCACTTTTGCCCCTGCTTATCTCAGCCAGCTGCTGCTGGCCTGCTGCTTTGCCGATCGCCTGCTGCAGAAAAAAATCACTCTCGAAACCCCCGTCGCCGTGCGCGGTATTTCGCCGGCGATCGCCAAAGGCAACCCGGTGCTCGGGCTCCAGCGGGGCAGCACATTGCCCCTGAAATCGCTCCTGCAGGGGATGCTGATCCACACGGCCTGCGATGCCGCCATTAACCTCGCAGAACAGCTGGCAGGCAGTAGCGCCGGGGCGCTTACCCTGCTCCGGCAGCTGGCCGCTGACCTCAACATGCGCCATACCCGGATCAATAACGTCTCGGGGCGCGCCCGTCCCGGACAGCGCACCACGCTTTCGGACATCGCCCGACTGATGCATCATTTCCAAAAGCGTTACCCGCACCTGCTGACGTGGTTCAGCGAGCATGAGGCGGCGATCGGCGAGCGCATGTACCGCAAAACCAGCAATCTGCACGATAACGGTAGCGCGTGGGGGCAATTCAGCGCCGGACGGTGGGGGTTCGCCCTGCAGTGGGTCGACGGTGAGCTGTGGCTGGCCTGCGTCGCCGGGGCGGATGACGCGTTCCATCTCGACTATCAGCTTGATGCCCTGCTGGCTGGGGCAGACATGCTCCCCGAAGCCGCTGAAGAGCGGCAGATCGGTTCGCCTGCAGCGACCGTCACCCTGCTGGGCGATACCTATTTTGGCGAGTGGTATACGCGTCAGCGGCAGGCACGCGGGATCGATGACGCCCTGCAGCGCTACGGCTACGATCACAGCTTCGCGGCTATCGCCCCGCTGCTGCAGGGTAGCGACTTTACCCTCGCCAACGTTGAAGCCGCGCTGACCACCGACCAGAGCGTCAGCCTCGAAGGGCGAAAACCCTTCTGCCTGACGGGCGATCCGACGGCCTCGGTTGCGGCGCTGCGCAAGCAGGGCATCGACGCGGTGGCGCTGGGCAACAATCACGCCATGGATGCCGGACTGCCGGGGCTGCACAGCACCCTGGCGGCGTTTCGCGAAGGCGGTATTGCCTGCATCGGTGCCGGAGTGAATGCCCGCCAGGCGGAAGCGCCGCTGGTCCTGACGGTGGACGGACGGCGGTATAAGATTTTCAGCGCCTACTGGTATCGACGCTACATGGAGCAGGAGTGCGCCTTCTACGCCCGCCCACGGCGCGCGGGCGTCGCCTGTCTGAGCGGCGGGCTGGTCGAACAGCTGCGTCAGGAGAAAGCCCGCGCTAATCCGGCGACAACGATTGTCCTTGCCCACTGGGGGCTGGACTACCGCTGGACCACCCCCGGCCAGCGGGCGTTGGCCCAGCGTCTGAGCGAGGCCGGGGCAGATCTGATTATCGGCTCAGGACCCCATATGGCGGGTGACGCGGCCCAGCTCGGGCAGAGCCTGGTGGTCTACAGCATTGGCAACGCGGTCTTCAACAGTAACGGCGAGTATCAGACGCGCGGGGTGCCCGCCTACGGATTTATCGTGCGCCTGCGACTCGGCGGTCGCGAGCCGCAGATCCAGCTGCTGCCCATTTTTACCGACAACAAGCGCACCTTCTGGCAGCCCCGCCCGGTCAATGAGAGTGAGTTTGCCGATCTGCTGAACCAGCTGGCAGCCCAGGGCATGGCAATTGTTAGGGAAGGGGAAAGTGCAGCAGGCTGGCGCGCCGTCAGCGTTAACCATGAGCGTATGCTAAGCCTGGCGCTGGATAGTCGCTTCGGCGAAGGCTAATCGGTGGATATTTAATCCGCCTGAGCCGTATCATTTTTTTGAAACAGGATAATACTTACACTCTTATACTATCGAAATTACACGGCAATCGCGGGCGGCTATGCTACATTACGCCGCCCCGCGACAATCCCCTTTTTCAGACAAGGCTACAGGTGACGTAACCGTCTGGAACCATTAGCATAGACGCGAGTCAAAATCAGTACGGTGTATTGCCAGTCTGGCGCTACCTCCACACTCTTCATTAAGGTCGTTTTATCTTGTCTCAATGCAAATTCACACGCGCACTTTTGCATCCCCGTTACTGGTTTACATGGTTTGGGTTGGGGGTCTTGTGGCTGCTGGTTCAGCTTCCCTATCCTGCCCTGTGCTGGCTGGGTGCTACCCTCGGGAGTCTCTCCCGGCGTTTTTTAAAACGCAGAGAGTCCATTGCGCGCAGAAATCTTGAGCTGTGCTTTCCGGCGTTATCGACCGACGAGCGTGAACGCCTGATCGACGAAAACTTTAAGTCCATTGGCATGGCGTTGCTGGAAACCGGGATGGCCTGGTACTGGCCGGACGCGCGGGTGCGCAAGTGGTTTGAAGTCGAAGGCATGGAAAATTTACAGCGCGCGCAGGCCAAAAACCGCGGCGTGATGGTGATTGGCGTGCACTTTATGTCGCTGGAGCTGGGCGGTCGCGTGATGGGGCTGTGTCAACCGATGATGGCGACCTACCGTCCGCACAACAGCCCGCTGATGGAGTGGGTTCAGACGCGCGGTCGCATGCGTTCCAATAAAGCGATGATCAGCCGTAATAACCTGCGTGGCCTGGTCGGTGCTCTGAAAAAAGGCGAAGCGGTGTGGTTTGCCCCTGACCAGGATTATGGTCGCAAAGGCAGCAGCTTCGCCCCGTTCTTTGCGGTGAAAGACGTTGCCACCACCAACGGGACGTTTGTGATTTCACGCCTGTCCAAAGCCGCGATGCTGACCGTTACCATGATCCGCAAAACGGACAACAGCGGCTATCGCCTGTTTATTTCGCCAGAACTGGAAAATTATCCGCAGGATGAGACCGAGGCCGCGGCCTACATCAACAAGGTGATCGAAAGCGAAATTCTGCGCGCGCCCGAGCAATATCTGTGGGTGCATCGCCGCTTTAAAACCCGTCCCGTCGGCGAAGCCTCCCTCTACCGCTAAGCGTCGTGCGCGCCTGCTGATTTAAAGAGCGTCACCGGAACACTCTTATAGGCAGGCGTCAAACTCTCTTCGTCCACCGCATCCAGCGACAGCAGCACGTTCGCCTCGGGTAAATACGCCGCAATCGATTTTGTCCCCATCGGCACAATGTGTACCGTCTGGCGGTGCATCACCCGCTGCTGACAAACCTGCCCGCGGTCGTCGAGCGCCGCGACATCCACTACGTCCCCCTGCTTAAGCTGCCGCTGGCTGGCCTCTTCCGGGCTGAGGAAAATCACGTCCCGACGGCCGGTCACGCCGCGATAGCGGTCGTCCAGGCCATAAATGGTGGTGTTGTACTGATCGTGGCTGCGGATGGTCGCCAGAATCAGCTCCCCGCTGCTCAGGCACGCGTCAGCAATGGCTTCAATAGTGCAGACGTGGAAGGTCGCTTTGCCTGACGCCGTGCGGTATTCCCCCCGCGAGGCCGGGTTATCCAGACGGAAACCGCCGGGGGCTTCGATACGCGCATTGTAATGATAAAATTCCGGGATCACCGCCTCAATGGCGTGACGAATCAGGCGATAGTCGCCAACCATCTCTTCCCACTTCACCGGGCTGTTCGGCAGCGTGGCGCGTGCCAGACCGGCCACGATGGCCGGTTCGGACATCAGCCAGCGCGACGCGGGCTTCAGGCCGCCAGTGGACGCATGGACCATGCTCATGGAGTCTTCCACCGTCACCGACTGCACGCCAGAGGCCTGAACATCCCGCTCGCTGCGACCCAGTGCCGGCAGGATCCAGCTGTCTTTGCACACCAGCAGGTGCGAGCGGTTGAGTTTGGTCGCCACGTGAACCTGCAGATCCAGTTTACGCATCGCCGGGAAGGTGCGCTGCGGTTCCGGCATCGCCACCGCCAGGTTGCCACCCATGCAGATCAGCGCGCGCGATTCGCCGCTCTCGATGGCTTTGATGCTCTCAATGGAGGCGCGACCGTGGGCGCGAGGCACCGTGATGCCAAAGTACTGCTCGAGGCGCAGGTTAAAGTCTTCACACGGCGCTTCGTTAATGCCCACGCTGCGGTCGCCCTGCACGTTCGAGTGGCCGCGCAGGGGGCAGATCCCCGCCCCTTTGCGCCCCATATTGCCGCGCATCAGCAGCAGGTTGATCAGCTGCTGGACGTTTTGCGTCCCGTTGCGGTGCTGGGTGATCCCGAGGCCGTAGCTGATAATCACCCGTTCGTGGCGGGCGTAGATCTCAGCGAAAGAGACTATCGTCTGGCGATCGAGCCCGGCACCGCGTTCGATATCCGCCCACGCGAGACGACGCAAATCCTCAGCCAGCTCGCTGAATCCGGAGGTGTGGTTGGTGATAAAGTCCCTATCGATCACCCCAGGCTGTTGGGCGTCGAGCGCCAGCAGGGCTTTCATTACCCCGCGAAAGAACCAGGCATCCCCCCCAATACGTATCTGGAAGTAATCCTCAGAGAGTTCAGTGTGCCCGCCGGTGAGCATCTCTTTTGGCGACTGCGGGAAGCTAAAGCGCTCCAGTCCCCGTTCGCGCATCGGGTTCACGGACATGATCCTGCCGCCGCGCCGTGCGACTTCGCGCAGCGTCGCCAGCATCCGCGGGTGGTTAGTGCCCGGGTTATGCCCGACGCAGATCACCAGATCGGCGGCGTCAAAGTCGCTGAGTTCGACGGTGCCTTTACCGATGCCAATCGACGATCCGAGCCCGGTGCCGGTGGGGCTATGGCACATATTGGAGCAGTCGGGGAAATTATTGCTGCCGTATTCACGGGCATACAGCTGATATAAAAAGGCTGCTTCATTCGAGGTACGCCCGGAGGTATAAAACTCAACCTGCTCAGGGGCGAAGCCGCGCATTATGCCGCCAATTTCCGCGAAGGCCTGTTCCCATTCAACCGGCTGAAAGGTGTCGGTAATAATGTCGTATTTCATGGGATGCGTGAGGCGGCCCTGATTTTCCAGCGCGTAATCACTCCAACCCAATAATGCTTTTACCGTATGGCGGGCAAAAAATTCGGGTGACGCTTTTTTCTTTGTTGTCTCCCATGACACGGCTTTTACGCCATTTTCACACAGCTCCATGGGTGAACGATGTTCTGGATCGGGCCACGCACATCCGGGGCAGTCAAATCCTTTATCCTGATTCATTTTGAACAGCGCGATCGTGTCGCGCAGAGGTGACTTTTGGGTCATTACGTAAGACGCGCAAGCCTTGACTGCGCCCCAGCCACCTGCGGCGCCCTCATAATGGTCCAGACCCTGAATGTTCTTTTTCATTTAATTGCCATTGATAAACACGTTAAATTCTATACCTGGAAATCATTCTCATAATTAACAGCATAGAGGTATAAATCACCCTCTTAATAAAAGAGTGACGTAACTAATAAGAGGTATTATTTAAAGCAAATATTGCCGACCACAATTTAAGGCGTAAGGTAATTATTAATGTGGGTATATTTATAATCACAATAAGGTAGTTCGTTGTATATTTGTAGTCATAGTCTGTAGACCAGCAATTAACTGGCAAACGCAATCTACAACGCTTAAGGATATAAATTCAACTACCCGTTTATTTAAATATATTAATCGCCAACTGTGACGGAATAAAATGGTGTAAAAGTTTTCTGTTACAGGTGCTGTTACTCCCGGTAATCACTCTACATTATCGTTAGCCTGCTATGTTGCTCAGCACCAATTTATTACCAAATGAAATTAAACTGTCGCCGTTCCACGACAGTGCTAAGTGACGGAAAACGTTTAAAAAAATCACGCTTGTCACTCCTGATTTTTAGGCGTACATTAGCGCCGTCTGGCAATCTAAAAGCACAGAATTCTGAGCTGGAGTTGAGGCTAAAACGGGAAAATTCTCATTTCCGCCCTCGCCTGACTTCACCTCTCTATACTCAGTTGGACTCTGAAATTAATGCGTATCATGAGATGCGCGGAGCGATGAACGTGAAATATTTCTTTATGGGTTTTTCTGTAATTGTTTTCGCCTGGGTCGGTACGTTTGCCCTGATGATGAACTGAGCAAAGAAATTGCAGTTAAAAAAACAGGCGCCTCAGGCGCCTGTTTTTTTTAGCTTTACTGACCGCCCTGCTCCGGCGGACTTTTTGCCGCCAGCGGCAACAGCCCATCGGCGCGGAACATGCTTTTAATGCCCCTGATCGCCTGACGAATACGGTCGCTGTTCTCAATCAACGCAAAACGCACGTGCGTATCGCCGTAATCGCCAAAGCCAATACCCGGTGAGACGCAGACCTTTGCGTCCTGCAGCAGCTTCTTGGCAAACTCCAGCGAGCCCATCGCGGCGTAAGCTTCCGGGATCTTCGCCCAGACGTACATCGACGCTTTCGGCATGTCGACCATCCAGCCCGCCTCATGCAGCCCTTTGACCAGCACGTCGCGACGGCGCTTATACTGCGCGGCGATATCCTGCACGCACTGCTGATCGCCTTCGAGCGCCGCAATCGCTGCGACCTGCAGCGGAGTAAAGGTCCCGTAGTCGTGGTAACTCTTGATTCGCGCCAGCGCGTTCACCAGCGTTTTGTTACCCACCATAAAACCAATACGCCAGCCGGCCATATTGTAGCTTTTCGACAGGGTGAAGAACTCCACCGCCACATCGCGGGCGCCGGGCACCTGCATAATTGACGGCGCTTTCCAGCCGTCGTAGACGATGTCTGCATAGGCCAGGTCATGTACCACCAGCACATCGTACTGCTTCGCCAGCGCGACCACCTTTTCAAAGAAATCGAGTTCAACGCACTGTGCCGTCGGGTTGGACGGGAAGCCGAGGATCATCATCTTAGGCTTGGGATAGCTTTCGCGAATGGCGCGTTCCAGCTCGTTAAAAAAGTCGACGCCTTCCACCAGCGGAACAGAGCGTACCTGTGCCCCGGCGATGACCGCGCCGTAGATATGAATCGGGTAGCTGGGGTTGGGCACCAGTACCGTGTCGCCATGATCCAGCGTCGCCAGCATCAGGTGCGCCAGCCCCTCTTTGGAGCCGATGGTGACGATGGCTTCGCTCTCGGGGTCGATCTCAACCTGATAGCGGTCCTGATACCAGCGCGAAATGGCGCGGCGCAAGCGCGGGATCCCTTTCGAGGTGGAGTAGCCGTGCGTATCCGGGCGCTGGGCGACGGTGCACAGTTTTTCGACGATATGCGGCGGCGTGGGGCCGTCCGGGTTACCCATGCTGAAATCAATAATATCTTCGCCGCGCCGACGCGCAGCCATTTTCAGCTCAGCAGTAATATTGAACACATACGGGGGAAGACGATCGATACGCGAAAAACGACGTTCAGGGCGGGAGTCAGCCATAGATACCTCAGATAACGTTAGCGCCCGGACCATCCGAGCGACGTCGCCACGATGGTGGCGTGCTTAGAAAATAACCTGAAGAAAAACGACTTGTCGAGAGGGAAAATTAAAAATTATTCACGGCGCTAAAACAGGAACTCCGCTACGGCTAAACAGGGATGAACAGTGACAGCCAGCCATTAAAGATATCATTTAGATAACATTCTGATATCAATGCATTTACCACTAAGGCCAGCGGTGTGACGCAGCCCTGATAACCGTTGGCACACGCCATAATCCCCTTTGAAGATTATGGTTTATCCTCATTTGATAAAACGGACAGATGACTGGTCATTGGGCGTCAGGTTTTTTATCATGGTTGTTTCCCGCTTCCTCAGGTTCACTCGTGCACGAAATATTCGATATGCTGCTGGCGGTTTTTGATCGCGCGGCATTGATGCTGATTTGTCTGTTCTTTTTAATCCGCATTCGCCTGTTCCGCGAGCTTCTGCATAAATCTGCCCACTCGACAAAAGAGCTGCTGGCGGTGACCGCCATTTTCTCGCTGTTCGCCCTGTTCAGCACCTGGTCCGGCGTGCCGGTAGAAGGTTCGCTGGTTAACGTGCGTGTGATCGCGGTGATGTCCGGCGGGATCCTGTTTGGCCCGTGGGTCGGGATCATCACCGGGCTGATCGCCGGGGTGCATCGCTACCTGATCGATATTGGCGGCGTAACCGCGATCCCCTGCCTTATCACCAGCATTATCGCCGGGATCCTCGCGGGCTGGATCAACCGCAAAATCCCGAAAAAGCAGCACTGGCGCGCCGGGATCATCGCGGGCATGATCTGCGAAACCCTGACCATGGTTCTGGTAGTGGTCTGGGCCCCGACCATTTCGCTCGGCCTGGATATTGTCTCTAAAATCGGTATTCCGATGATCCTCGGCAGCGTCTGCGTGGGCTTTATCGTGCTGCTGGTGCAGAGCGTGGAGGGCGAAAAAGAGGCCAGCGCCGCCCGTCAGGCCAAGCTGGCACTGGATATTGCCAATAAAACGCTGCCGCTGTTCCGCGATATTAACGTCGAATCGCTGCGCCAGGTGTGCGACATCATCCGCCGCGATATTGATGCCGATGCGGTCGCCATCACCAATAACGACCGGGTGCTGGCCTACGTCGGCGTGGGTGAACACAACTATCAGGACAATAACGACACTATCAGCCCCACCACCCAGCAGGCCATCAACGATGGCAAAATCATTATTAAGAATAATGACGAGGCGCACCGCACGCCGGAAATTCACTCGATGCTGGTGATCCCCCTGTGGGAAAAAGGGGTTGTCACCGGGACGCTGAAAATCTATTACTGCCACGCGCATCAGATCACCTCCTCGCTGCAGGAGATGGCGGTGGGTCTGTCGCAAATTATCTCGACGCAGCTGGAAGTGTCCCGCGCCGAGCAGCTGCGGGAGATGGCAAATAAGGCAGAGCTTCGCGCTCTGCAAAGTAAAATCAATCCTCATTTTCTGTTCAATGCGCTGAATGCGATCTCGTCCTCTATTCGTCTCAATCCGGACACCGCCCGCCAGCTGATTTTTAATCTGTCACGCTATTTGCGCTACAACATTGAGCTCAAGGATGATGAGCACATTGATATCAAGAAAGAGCTGTATCAGATCAAAGACTACATCGCGATTGAGCAGGCCCGCTTTGGCGATAAGCTGACGGTGATTTACGACATTGATGAAGAGGTCAACTGCGTGATCCCGAGTCTGCTGATCCAGCCGCTGGTCGAGAATGCCATCGTTCACGGCATTCAGCCGCGCAAGGGTAAGGGCGTGGTGACGATCAGCGTCGCCGAATGCGGCAACCGGGTGCGGATTTCAGTACGCGATACCGGGCACGGCATTGATCCGCTGGTAATTGAGCGCGTGGAATCGAACGAGATGCCTGGCAATAAAATTGGCCTGCTGAATGTTCATCACCGCGTTAAGCTGTTGTATGGCGAAGGGCTGCATATTCGCCGCCTGGAGCCGGGCACCGAAATTGCGTTTTACGTGCCCAATGAACGGTCCGCTGTTCATGCACAGACGTTGTTGTTGCCCTAGTCGGAGGAATGCATGAAAGTCATCATTGTGGAAGATGAGATACTGGCTCAACAGGAGCTAAGCTGGCTGATAAAAGAGCACAGCAAGATGGAGATCGTCGGCACCTTTGAAGATGGGCTGGACGTGCTTAAGTTTTTACAGCACAACAAGGTTGACGCCATTTTTCTGGATATCAATATTCCGTCGCTGGACGGGGTGCTGCTGGCGCAAAACATCAGCCAGTTTGCCAGCAAGCCATTTATCGTCTTTGTGACCGCCTGGAAAGAGCACGCGGTAGAAGCTTTCGAGCTGGAAGCCTTCGACTACATTTTGAAGCCGTATCAGGAATCGCGCATTGTCAGCATGCTGCAAAAGCTGGAGCAAGCCTGGCAGCAGCAGTCTTCCACCGGGCAGAACACCGCCCAGCCCGTGACGCGCGAAAACGACACCATCAATTTAATCAAAGATGAGCGGATCATCGTGACGCCGATGGACGATATCTACTATGCCGAAGCGCATGAGAAGATGACGTTTGTCTATACCCGCCGCGATTCGTTCGTGATGCCGATGAACATCACCGAATTTTGCAGCAAGCTGCCCGCGAGCCACTTCTTTCGCTGTCACCGTTCGTTCTGCGTCAACCTGAACAAAATCCGCGAGATTGAGCCCTGGTTCAACAACACCTATATTCTGCGGCTAAAAGATCTGGATTTTCAGGTGCCGGTCAGTCGCAGCCGGGTGAAAGAGTTTCGCCAGCTGATGCACCTGTAAGGAAAGTGCCCCGGTAAATGGAGATCACCGGGGCGGGAGTTTACAGAACCTGGCCCAGGGTCTGACGCAGGTGCGCGCCCGCGCCCAGCAGGCCTGGGTTGTCGTGAACGATCAGGTAGACCGGGATATCCTGCACATAGGCCCGGAAGCGGCCTTTATCTTCAAATCCACCGCGGAAGCCGGACGCTTTAAAGAACTCAAGGAAGCGTGGCACGATGCCCCCGGCGATATAGACCCCGCCAAAAGTGCCCAGATTCAGCGCCAGGTTGCCACCAAAGCGACCCATGATGACGCAGAACAGCGACAGGGCGCGACGGCAGTCGATGCAGCTGTCTTCCAGCGCGCGTTCGGTCACATCCTTCGGCTGCAGGTTTTCCGGCAGACGGCCATCGGATTTCACAATCGCACGATACAAATTCACCAGCCCCGGGCCGGACAGCACGCGTTCCGCCGACACATGGCCGATCTCGGCGCGCAGTTCTTCAAGAATGATGCCCTCTTCTTCACTGTTTGGCGCGAAGTCGACGTGGCCGCCCTCACCCGGCAGGTTGATCCAGCGCTGGTCAATGTGCACCAGATGCGAAACGCCAAGACCGGTTCCCGCGCCATAGACGGCAATCGGTTTACCTTCGACGGCCTGAGCGCCGCCGAACTGGATCAGGTGTTCCGGCTTTAACATCGGGATCGCCATCGCCACCGCAGTAAAGTCGTTAATCACTTCCAGATGCGCGAACCCGAGGTTCTTTTTCATCTCGGCGACAGAGAAGGCCCAGGTGTGGTTGGTCATCGCCACCCAGTCGCCCGTCACCG
Source organism: Silvania sp. (assembly GCF_051656365.1). NCBI lineage: Bacteria > Pseudomonadati > Pseudomonadota > Gammaproteobacteria > Enterobacterales > Enterobacteriaceae > Silvania > Silvania sp. The sequence goes on from NZ_JBOGBT010000087.1 coordinate 10,986, forward strand.
GGCAGGCAATGGCAATACAGCCATCCTCGACGCTGACATCGTGCTCCGTCAGATAGACACGCATTACCGCTTCGAGGCTGGGATAATCCAGCCCGGAATAGGTTTTGGCGCGGGAAATTTCCCCGGTGTTAACGTCACATAAAGCCAGACGCGCGTTCGTGCCCCCTACATCACCTACCAAAGCATACTTTGTCATTCTTCAACTGCTCCGCTAAAGTCAAAATAACTCTTTGGCACACTCTAAATTCAAGGCTCGAGAACAACAACGCCTGAATCAAGGCGCCCCAGGATTATCGATCTATATCACAGAATTATGGTTCCGTTTCAGCACCATTTGCACTGTTCGCGCCAGGCTGAATGGGCAAAGTAATGCAAGTCATTTTCTACAAGGAATTCATCATGCTCCATCCGCGAGCCAGAACGATGCTGCTGTTGGCCCCTCCCGCGCTGATTATTGGTGTGGCGTCCAGCCTGATCCTGATTGTTATCATGAAAGTCGCCTCGGTATTACAGGCGTTTCTGTGGACGTCGCTGCCTGCCAGCGTCGGGATCGACATGGCCTCCCCGGTCTGGATTATGGTGATGCTGACGCTAACCGGCATTGCCGTGGGGTTGGTTGTCCGCTACAGCCCGGGCCATGCCGGGCCAGACCCGGCCACCGAGCCGCTGATCGGCGCCCCGGTGGCCGCCGCCGCCCTGCCGGGGCTGGTGATGGCGCTGATTATCGGCCTGGCGGGCGGCGTCAGCCTTGGCCCGGAGCACCCGGTAATGGCGGTGAATATCGCGCTGGCCGTTGCCGTGGGCTCGCGCGTCTTCCCCCGGGTGGCGACCCTCGACTGGACGATCCTGGCCTCGGCGGGCACCATCGGCGCCCTGTTCGGTACGCCCGTGGCGGCGGCGCTCATTTTTTCCCAGACCCTGAACGGCAACAATGACATCCCGCTGTGGGACAAGCTCTTCGCCCCGCTGCTGGCCGCCGCGGCGGGTGCGCTGACCACCAGCCTGTTTTTCCACCCGCATTTCTCCTTGCCGATTGCGCCGTACGGCCAGATGCATCTGGCGGATCTGTTTAGCGGTGCGATTGTGGCCGCCATTGCCATCGCGCTCGGGATGGTGGCGGTGTGGTGCCTGCCGCGTCTGCACCGACTGATGCATCGCCTGAAACACCCGGTGCTGATTCTCGGCGCGGGCGGGCTGATTTTGGGGATCCTCGGGGCCCTTGGCGGCAGCATTACCTTGTTTAAAGGTCTGGATGAGATGCAGCAGTTGGCCTTTAGTCAGACGTTTAGCGTCTCTGATTATCTGCTCATTGCCCTGATTAAGCTGGCGGCGCTGGTAGTCGCGGCAGCGTGTGGTTTTCGCGGTGGGCGCATTTTCCCGGCGGTGTTTGTCGGTGTCGCCTTAGGATTGATGCTGCACGAGCACGTCGAGGCGGTCCCGGCGGCGATCACTATCTCCTGTTCAATACTGGGACTGGTACTGGTGGTGACGAGGGATGCCTGGCTGAGCCTGTTTATGGCGGCAGTGGTGGTGCCTGACACTACCCTGATGCCGCTGCTGTGTATTGTGATGCTGCCCGCCTGGCTCCTGCTGGCGGGCAGACCGATGATGATCGCCTGGCGAGAGGACAAATAATCAGGCGCTTCTACGCGCCTCCAGCGCCTGAATAATGTCATTCAACAGCGGCGGGAGATCGGCTTTTGGCAACATAACCTCAATCAGCGAAAGCCGCTCGCAATGCGCCACTTTCTCCAGCACCTCCTCAAGCTGGACCACCTCACTCACCCGCCAGCTCTCGGCCTGACAGTTCAGGCTGAGCGCCTGCGGGATCTGCGTCCAGTTCCACAGCGCGATGTCGTTGTAGCGCTGGTTCGGGCCGTGGATCGCCCGCTCGACCGTATAACCTTCGTTATTCAGCACCATGATGATCGGGCGCTGCTGGTCGCGCAGCATCGAGCCCAGCTCCTGAATCGTCAGCTGCGCCGCGCCGTCGCCGGTGATGGCAATCACCCGACGATCCGGGCAGGCGGTCTGCGCGCCATAGGCGGCGGCCAGGGTATAGCCAATTGAGCCCCAGATTGGCTGGACGATAAAATTCACCCCTTCGGGCAGACGTAGCGCAGCCGCGCCAAAGGCCGAGGTCCCCTGATCGGCAAGAATAATATCGCCGGGGCGTATAAAGGTTTGCAGCGTTTTCCAGAAACTGTCGTGCGTCAGCGAACCCGGGTGGATAGCGTGTAGCGGTCGCGTCGGACGCGGTGCAGCAATGGTGCTGGCATACTGATGAGTCAGGCTGGAGAGCACCTCAATCGCCTGCGCCATCGGGATCCCGGTATACCAGACATCTCCCACTCGGGACGCATGCGGCTGAACGTCGATGGTCTGCTGCTGCGTGAGCTTGTGGGTAAATCCGGCGGTGAGCGTGTCGGTAAATCGGGTGCCCACGCAGATCACGGTGTCGGCGCCTTCAATGGCGTCGTTGGTGGTGCCGACGCTCGCAGAGCCACTGTAGGTGCCCGCAAAGCCCGGCTTGCGCTCATCAAAAATCCCTTTACCCATCAGCAGGGTGGCGTGTGCCATCGGGGTGTGATCCATCCAGCGCTGAAGCTGGTTTTGCAGGCCGTAGCGCAGCACCAGAAAATCAGCCAGCAGCGCGGTGCGTTCGCTGGCGGCCAGCCGTTTCTCCGCCGCCTCGCGGAAGGCGTCCAGACGGAAGCTGTCGCTCTCATACAGACGGTCAATGAGAGCGTTTACAGGCGGAGTGGCAGGTTTTTTTGCCACATCGGCAGGCAGCATAAGGTAGCCGGGGCGACGCTCTCTCAGCATTTCGGTCAACACCCGGTCGATTTCATAGCAGGCGTTCTGCTCGGTCAGCTGCGCCTGGGCGACGGTGATCGGCCCGCTCATTTTGAAAAAGTGACGAAACTCACCGTCACCCAGGGTGTGGTGCAGCAGCTCCCCTTTTTTCTGCGAGGCAATCCCCGGTGCGCCGACGATATGCAGAACCGGCACATGCTCGGCAAAACTGCCCGCAATCCCATTAATGGCACTCAGTTCGCCCACCCCAAAGGTCGTCAGCAGCGCGGCAAAGCCCTTGCAGCGCGCATAACCATCGGCGGCATAGGCCGCGTTCAGCTCGTTGGCACAACCCACCCAGCCAATATCCGGGCTGGCGATAACGTGATCGAGAAACTGCAGGTTGTAGTCGCCCGGGACACCAAACAGATGATCGGCACCACAGTCAGTAAGACGGTCTAACAAGTAATCGGCGACACAGTAGGGGGAATGCATGACAGTTATCCTTATGATGTTGACCTCAATTTGAGTATTGAAGAAGCGTGATAGCTGTCCAGGAATGGCGATATTCAGCTCATGGAACAAATGCTTTACAAATTGTGGCGAGGTAATCTGTCTGACTCAGTTAAGGTGTAAACGTATACATTGGTATTTTTCGCAGAAAGAGGAACAATAGATATGGTTTATCAGGCGGATAAAAATCGTTATCAGTCAATGGTGTATCAACGATGTGGGCAAAGCGGCCTCAAGCTGCCGGCCATCTCCCTTGGACTGTGGCATAACTTTGGCGATACCACGCTGATTGAAAACAGCCGTCAACTTTTACATCGCGCCTTCGATAGCGGGATTACGCATTTCGACCTGGCTAACAACTATGGCCCACCGCCGGGATCGGCAGAGCGTAACTTTGGGCGGATTCTGCAGGAGGATTTTCATGGCCTGCGCGATGAGCTGATCATCTCGTCCAAAGCGGGCTATACCATGTGGGAAGGGCCGTACGGTGACTGGGGTTCACGTAAATACCTGATCGCCAGCCTCGACCAGAGCCTGAAGCGCATGGGGCTGGAGTATGTCGATATCTTCTACCACCATCGCCCGGACCCGGAAACGCCGCTGCGTGAGACGATGCGCGCGCTTGACCATATTGTGCGTCAGGGGAAAGCGCTGTACGTCGCCCTGTCCAACTATCCGGCAGAGCAGGCCCGGGAGGCTATCGCCATTCTCGAAGACCTGGGTACGCCGTGCCTCATCCATCAACCAAAATTCTCAATGTTTGAGCGCGCCCCCGAAGCGGGACTGCTGGATGTGCTGCAGCAGAACGGCGTGGGCTGCATTGCCTTTTCACCGCTGGCGGGCGGCCAGTTAACCGACCGCTACCTGAACGGTATTCCGGCCGATTCCCGTGCCGCAAGCGGCAGTCGCTTCCTCAATCCGGATCAGCTCACCGAAGAGACGCTGGCTAAAGTCCGCCAGCTCAATGCCCTGGCGGAACGCCGCGGGCAAAAGCTGTCGCAGATGGCGCTGGCCTGGGTGCTGCAACACGACGCGGTGACCTCGGTCCTGATCGGTGCCAGCAAGATCGCGCAGATTGACGATGCGGTAGGCATGTTGGCGAACCGTCACTTCTCCGCAGCTGAGCTGAGCGAAATAGAAGCGATCCTGCGCAGCACAGATTAACAGCGCTATTAGCAAAAAGTGCTATGCCTTCAGATTTAGGAGTTGAGGCGATTAAACAGGGCTTTACCGCCCATTAATATTGCGTTAACAAGCCGATTACGGCTCCGATCGTGAAGGAGAATAACAATGTTCAGGTCCCTGATTCTGGCAGCTGTCTTAATAGCTTCAGCCCCGCTGGTCGCTACTGCTGGCGAAATCACCCTGCTGCCATCTGTAAAATTACAAATTGGCGATCGGGATAACTCCGGCAATTACTGGGACGGCGGCGGCTGGCGCGACCGCGGTTACTGGCACCGTAATTACGAATGGCGCGATCACCGTTGGCGTAAACATGATAACGGCTACCATCGTGGCTGGGATAAACGTAACGCCTACGAGCGCGGATACCGCGAAGGCTGGAACGATCGTGACGACCGCCGGGGCAAAGGCCGCGGTCATGGGCATGGTCACGGCGGACATGGTCATCGCCACTGATAATAAAAAAAGAGCCTTACGGCTCTTTTTTTACAGCCCAAGCGCCGTGCCGATTAACAGCCACAGGTTCAGCGCCACCACCAGCACCACAATCGCCCAGCCAATCCGTTTCACCGTTACCGTATTCACCAGATCGCCCATCAGCGTTTTGTCGCTGGTAAAAATCAGCAGCGGCACCAGCGCCAGCGCGATGCCAAAGCTCAGCAGAACCTGGCTCATCACCAGAATACGGGTCGGATCGAGCCCCATCAGGATCACGATAAACGACGGCATCATGGTGACAGAGCGACGCACCCACAGCGGAATATGGAACCGGACAAACCCCTGCATCACCACCTGCCCTGCCAGGGTGCCGACCACGGTCGAAGAGAGACCTGCAGCCACCAGACTCAGGCCAAAAATGGTCGCCGCCGCATGGCTCAACAAGGGTTCCAGCGTCAGGTAGGCCTGATCGAGATCGGCGATGCCAGTATGACCGTTGAAGTGGAAGGCCGCCGCGGCGGTCGCCATCATCGCCAGGTTCACAAACCCGGCAATGGTCATCGCGATCGCCACGTCCCATTTTGTCGCCGAGTAGCGCTCATGGCGCGAGCCCTCGTGCAGATTCTGGGTCAGGGAGGAGTGCAGGTAGATAACGTGCGGCATAATCGTCGCCCCCAGCACCCCGGCGGCGAGGAATACCGCTTCGGAGGTTGGCAGGTTCGGGATCGCCATCCCCTTCCCTAACTGCACCAGGTCGGGCCGGGAGAAGACCAGCTCGACGATGTAGGCTGCCGCAACGAACAGCAGCAGACCGCCGATCACTTTTTCGAGCGGTTTTTGCCCGCGACGTTGCAGCATCAGGATCAGGAACGTGGCGATACCGGTTAGTATTGCCCCCTGCAGGAGCGAGACGCCCAGAATGAGCTTAAAGCCGATTGCGGCACCGATAAATTCCGCCAGATCGGTCGCCATCGCGATAATTTCGGCCTGCACCCAGTAAAACCAGACCATCGGTCGCGGATAGCGGTCGCGGATGTGCTCGGCGAGGTTTTTGCCGGTCGCAATGCCCAGCTTTGCCGACAGCACCTGGATCATCATCGCCATCAGGTTTGCCCACACCACCACCCACAGCAGTTTGTAGCCAAAGCTGGCCCCGGCCTGGATGTTGGTCGCAAAATTACCCGGATCGATATAGCCAATGGCGGCAATAAACGCCGGTCCCATTAATGCAAAGCGCATCTTGCGTGCCGCCCTGCCGGTGCTAGTCTCAACGCGACTGTTGGTCATCTCTGCCTCTGAAATATAGCCTTTGCTATGTTTAATGCTATCAAAATGCGAATGATTATCAAGTTCATTTGCGATGGTTTAATCGATTACTGTGATAATGAAGAGCAATAAGCAGGCTGGAAGTGTGGATGCACGACAGGCTAAAACGCGTGCAGTCTTTTGTGAAGCGTAGCACACAAACTTAACTTTGAACTCATTTACATAACATAACAAAAATGTATCTTTTATCCCTAATTATGAGTTTCGTCACAGGATGTGACTATAGTGTGGCTTTGATCTCGTTTTCTTTACTCTTGTTTCATAGAATGTGCACGGAAATTAAACCTGCCTCATATTTGGAGCAAATATGGACCGCGTCCTGCATTTTGTCCTGGCACTTGTTGTTGTTGCTACGCTTGCGCTGCTGGTCAGCAGCGATCGTAAAAAGATCCGCATTCGCTATGTTGTTCAGTTACTCGTCATTGAAGTGTTACTTGCCTGGTTCTTCCTGAACTCCAACGTGGGCCTGGGCTTCGTGAAAGGCTTCTCCGAGATGTTCGAAAGCCTGCTCGGGTTCGCCAATGAAGGGACCAACTTCGTATTCGGTAAAATGAACGATGAAGGTCTGGCATTCTTCTTCCTGAAAGTGCTGTGCCCTATCGTCTTCATCTCTGCACTGATCGGTATTCTGCAGCACATCCGTATTCTGCCGATTGTGATCCGCGCCATCGGTACTGTGCTGTCGAAAGTGAACGGCATGGGCAAACTGGAATCTTTCAACGCCGTCAGTTCCCTGATCCTCGGTCAGTCTGAGAACTTTATCGCGTATAAAGATATCCTCGGCAAAATGTCCCGCAACCGCATGTACACCATGGCGGCCACCGCAATGTCTACCGTTTCCATGTCTATCGTGGGTGCGTATATGACGATGCTGGAGCCAAAATACGTGGTTGCTGCGCTGGTTCTGAACATGTTCAGCACCTTTATCGTTCTGTCACTGATCAACCCGTACCGCGTGGATGAGAGTGAAGAGAACCTGCAGATGGCTAACCTGCACGAAGGCCAGAGCTTCTTTGAAATGCTGGGTGAGTACATTCTGGCAGGCTTCAAAGTAGCGGTGATCGTGGCAGCCATGCTGATCGGCTTTATCGCCCTGATCTCTGCGCTGAACGCCCTGTTTGCTGCCGTCCTGGGTATCTCCTTCCAGGGCATCCTGGGCTATATCTTCTACCCGGTTGCCTGGGTGATGGGTGTGCCAGCCAGCGAAGCGCTGCAGGTGGGCAGTATCATGGCGACCAAACTGGTCTCTAACGAATTCGTTGCGATGATGGATCTGCAGAAAATCGCCGGTACGCTCTCCCCGCGCGCCGAAGGTATTCTCTCCGTGTTCCTGGTCTCCTTCGCTAACTTCTCGTCCATCGGTATTATCGCGGGCGCGATTAAAGGCCTGAACGAAGAGCAGGGTAACGTGGTTTCCCGCTTCGGTCTGAAACTGGTTTACGGTTCTACGCTGGTCAGCGTCCTGTCTGCGTCTATCGCCGCACTGGTACTGTAATCAGCTTAAAAAAAACCGGGGATCTCCCCGGTTTTTTTACGCCTGGAGATCGGCGAGCGGCTGCGGTTTACCAATCAGATAGCCCTGCAGATAATCGACGCCACACGCCAGCAGGATCTCGCGCTGCTCCGGCAGCTCAACATACTCCGCCACCACGCACAGCGAACGGGCCTTTGCCAGATTGCAAATGGACTGCACGATCATCGCATCCATGCTGTCGCGACAGATATCTTTCACGAAGCAGCCGTCAATCTTCACGATATCGGCCTGCAGGCGCTTCAGCCGCTCGAAGTTGGCATAGCCGGTACCAAAATCATCAATGGCAATTTTAAAGCCGTAGTCGCGCAGTTGCTGAATATTCAGAATACTGACTTCCGAATTCGAGAAGGCTTGCTCTTCTGTCACTTCGATGATCACCGCCTGCGGCGCGACAGCGTAGTCTTCAAACAGGGCAATGATGTCGAGTGCGACGTCCTTTTGCATTAGCGTCAGCGGCATCAGGTTTACCGAAAAGCGCGCGCACGTTTGGCTTGAAGGATACGTGCGTAACCATGCCAGCAGCGCTTCGACCACGCTGATATCAAACCGCCGGCTCAGGTTAAACTGCGCCACCAGCGGCAGAAACTTATCCGGTGTGAGAATTTCGCCGTCGCTCTCCAGCCGGGACAGGATTTCGTGATAGCCGGTTCCGTCTGCTTTCTGGATCGGCTGAGCATACAAGCGCAGCCCGCCTTCATCCAGCGCCCGCTTCACCCGCCCCAGCATCAGAACGCGATCCGTGGTTTGCCCCGAAACGGTCGCCAGGCTGTTAGTCAGCGACAGCACCTGATGCAACGAGCAGGCCTGTTCAGCCAGCCAGCTGAGCTGGCCCAGCGTATGGTGCAGGCTCTCACCGCGGCTGTATGCCACCCCACCCCAGGCGGCACCAAACTCAATGTCCAGCCCGGTATTGTTCCAGTAGATTTTGCGGCTGTTCAGACAATCGACAATGTGCTGCAGCCGAGCCCCCGCTTCCGGACCGCGCAGCACCAGCGCCAGTTCATTACCAGGGATCTGAAAAAGCTGCTCATTCTGAATCAACAGAGGCTGCGTTTCATGGATGATGGCGCGCTTACACTGCACGCGCATCAGCAGGCCATAGTGACGACTGAGAAACTCCAGATTATGCATTCGCAGGCAGCACAGACTGACATCCGCATTCTCGGCCAGAAAAATCTCCAGCGCTCGCAGGTTGGGTAGCCCGGTGAGCGGATCGGTCAATGCCCTCTCCTTCCACCCCTGCCGGAGCCATTCGCTACGCTGGAAAATTCGCGCCATGTAGACCAGGCAAATCGAAAAGGAGATCAGCACCGACAGTACAAATGCCAGCGAGTAGCCGTTTTGCACGCCATGCAGAAAATTTTTGCTATAGGTCAGCAGCAGGCATGCACTCACCGCCCAGCCCAGCGATATCGTCCCATAGCGGAACCTGCTGATACCGAGGGTAAAAAGTATAAAAATAACCGGCACCAGATAGCCTGCAATAATATTCGCCCTGAAGGGGAGGCACAGCAGAAGGAGGATCGCAATAAGACTGATTATAATGGCTGGCGTAAAAACAGGATGCTGCGTTGACGAATAGGGTCGTAAATTACGCCGCCAGAACGCGCGGGCGTAATGGGGATTGAGGATCATTCTTAAGGGGTAATAGAACATCATGGTAAAGATCAGTACGGCACAGATTAGGCTCTGAATATCCACAATATTATAGATGGCCGTACCCTCCCCATAGAAGGTCGCCAGCGCGACAGGGTAGTGCCATACATACCCGGATAAATACATGGACGTTTTCATGCCCAGCGGGATAACCAACCCCAACCAGAATATGCGCCCGCCAATGAATCGACTGGGTATGTTGTAACGCCAGCGCGGCCCCAGTTGCCATCTGACGATGCCACAGACTGCAAATGTACTGAAGAGCTGGCAAAATAATAATATCGCTGCCTGAATGAGTGGCAGTTGAAAATTCCATTCGTTAATTACAGCAAAACTGATAACAACAGGAATAACAGCCTGGCGACCAAACAGGAAAATAATGGCCAGCATGACGCTGAGTGGCATCCATGCAAGATAAACGTTAAAGCCATCAACAACCGCACGCGGTGAAATAAGACGTGATAACGGTACGAATACCATACATAACATCAGGGCAAGCGTAAAACTTCGCAAATTAACAGACGTCGTGCTTTTCATTGAATGATATTAATTATTGTTTCTGGCGATTTAGTGAGCGCAATTATAGTAAGTTGTTTAAATGTGCGGATCAAACATCCCGTCGGCAAATGGTCACTTAGTTTGTATGGATTTATGTTCTGTAGAGAATTGGGGCAGTTTTGTGAAGAGAAGGTAAATGAAAGGCATAAAAAAACCCTCGCCACTGGCGAGGGTCTGAATTTTGGTGGAGCTAAGCGGGATCGAACCGCTGACCTCTTGCATGCCATGCAAGCGCTCTCCCAGCTGAGCTATAGCCCCACAGTTTTGTTTACGCACCAGACTCTGTTGGGTTCAGAGTTTGGTGGAGCTAAGCGGGATCGAACCGCTGACCTCTTGCATGCCATGCAAGCGCTCTCCCAGCTGAGCTATAGCCCCATCGCGTAAAGCGTGTCGTGTTGACGGGCGGCATAATATGAATTCCATTGCAGAGTGTCAACGGCAAATTACCCCACCCTCGTTCAACCGCTGAAAATTCATGCAAATAAATCACATTGCGAGGATGCTCGCAGCCATACGTTAAACGTGTCACGTCTTCGCGTAAAACGATGTTATAAAATGAATCACTAATTAACCCTACTCTTCATCAGGAAATCGCATGATCAAGGAACGAATGACGCCAGAAGAGTTGGCCCGACTCACTGGCTATAGCCGACAGACCATCAATAAATGGGTACGTAAAGAGGGGTGGTCCACGTCGCCAAAACCCGGCGTACAGGGTGGTAAGGCCCGTCTGGTTCATGTGAATGAAAAGGTGCGGGATTTTATCCGCAACGCGCGCAGGGCGCCGGATGCACCGCCACTGCCCGACCTGTCGGCCGATAACTCGCTACAGGCCCTGCTGCTGACGCTGGCCAGTGAAATGACCCAAAAAGAACAGAAGCAACTTGCCTCACTGTTACTGCGGGAAGGGATTACCGGATTGTTGCAACGCTTAGGGATTCGCGAGCAGAACGAATATGAAAAAATTATCGAATAAAATGACCACCGAAGAGCTGGCCGATACCCTCGGTGTCGCCAGACAGACAGTCAACCGCTGGGTACGCAAGAATGGCTGGAAGACGGAAGGTATTAATGGCGTGAAAGGCGGTCGGGCGCGTCTGATCCATATTGACGCCCAGGTTCGTGAGCACATCATGAACATTCCGGCCATTCGGAAACGTCAGGCAATTTACCAGTTGGCAGAAACAGCGGCCAGCTATGGCAACGCTAAGCCTGCCGGCCCCTTGCGACAAATCTTCAATACCCTGGAGAATATGACCGTTGCGGAACAGCAGCGGCTTGATGTATTGCTTGCGCGGGAAGGATTGAAAGGTTTCCTCGTTCGGCTTGATATCCACGCGCCAGAGGAATAACAAAACGGCAGGAAACCCTGCCGTTTTTTACTGCATGATTACTGCTGGCTTTCGCGCTCAGCAATAAAATCTAGCGCTCTGTTAATGCGCGCAATACTGCGGGTTTTACCAATCGCGTGCACCGTCACGTCCAGACCTGGAGACTGACCGGCACCGGTCACCGCAACGCGCAGCGGCATGCCGACTTTACCCATTCCGACTTCCAGCTCATCTGCCGTCGCCTGAATTGCGTGGTGTACGTTCTCAGCGCTCCAGTCGGTGATGGCAGACAGTTTATCGCGAACCACTTCCAGCGGCTGGCGCGCAACCGGGCGCAGGTGCTTCTTCGCCGCGTCGGCATCAAACGCTTCGTACTCTTCATAGAAGTAGCGGCAGCTCTCAGCCATCTCTTTCAGCGTTTTGCAGCGCTCACCCAGCAGTTTCACCAGATCGGCCAGCTCCGGGCCATTACGGGTATCAATATTAGCCTGCTCAATGTGCCACTGCAGATAGGTCGCCACGTACTCCGGCTGCATGGTGTTGATGTAGTGATGGTTCAGCCACTGCAGTTTTTCGGTATTGAATGCACTGGCAGACTTACCCACTGCATCCAGCGAGAAGAGCTGGATCATCTCTTCGCGGCTGAAGATCTCCTGATCGCCATGGGACCAGCCCAGACGCACCAGATAGTTCAGCAGCGCTTCCGGCAGGTAGCCATCATCGCGGTACTGCATCACGCTGACTGCGCCATGACGTTTGGACAGTTTTTTGCCGTCGTCACCGTTGATCATCGAGACGTGCGCATACACCGGTACCGGTGCGTTCAGCGCTTTCAGGATGTTGATCTGACGTGGGGTATTGTTGATATGGTCTTCGCCACGCACAACGTGGGTGATTGCCATATCCCAGTCGTCCACCACGACGCAGAAGTTATAGGTCGGTGCACCGTCGGTGCGGCGAATAATCAGATCGTCCAGCTCCTGGTTGCTGAATTCGATCGGGCCGCGGATCTGGTCGTCAAAAATCACCGACCCTTCCTGCGGGTTAGCAAAACGCACTACGCACGGCTCGTCATCCGCATGATGCTCATGACCGTGACGGCAGCGACCGTCGTAGCGCGGCTTTTCGTTATTCGCCATCTGCTCTTCACGCAGCGCATCCAGACGCTCTTTCGAGCAGTAGCACTTATAGGCGGTGCCCGCGACCAGCATGTCATCAATCACCGCGTTGTAGCGATCAAAACGTTTAGTCTGGAAATACGGGCCTTCATCCCACTCCAGATTCAGCCAGTTCATGCCATCCATAATGGCTTCGATTGCTTCCGGCGTTGAGCGTTCGAGATCGGTGTCTTCAATGCGCAGCACAAACTCACCGCCCTGGTTACGTGCAAACAGCCATGAATAGAGAGCAGTGCGCGCACCGCCGACGTGCAAATAGCCGGTTGGGCTTGGCGCGAAGCGAGTTTTGATTTTCATGAAATGGCCTTACAGTGATAAAGATGCCGACAACCGGCATATCCTGGAAACTAAAGTGGGCAATATTCTATCACTCCAGTCTGATTCCTCAATCTTGTTGCGGTGAGATCCTTGTTGCTGACCGTTTTTGTTTAGAAATCATGCGCCATTGCCGCTTTCGCGATCGTTTTGTTTAATTTTACGACGAACAAATAAAAACTTGAGAAAAGGCGTTGACTCATTTTCAACTCTCCCTATAATGCGACTCCACACAGCGGGGGTGATTAGCTCAGTTGGTAGAGCACCTCCTTTACACGGAGGGGGTCGGCGGTTCGAGCCCGTCATCACCCACCATCTACTTCACGTAGATACCGCAGTGTAGATAAGAATTTGAGAATGGGCGATTAGCTCAGTTGGTAGAGCATCTCCTTTACACGGAGGGGGTCGGCGGTTCGAGCCCGTCATCGCCCACCATTCTCAACGCAATGTCTTATCAAAGAAGTACCGAAATGGGTGATTAGCTCAGTTGGTAGAGCACCTCCTTTACACGGAGGGGGTCGGCGGTTCGAGCCCGTCATCACCCACCATTCGGGTCGTTAGCTCAGTTGGTAGAGCAGTTGACTTTTAATCAATTGGTCGCAGGTTCGAATCCTGCACGACCCACCAATGTAAAAAAGCGCCCTAAAGGCGCTTTTTTACTATCTGCGATAGAGACGATTCGAACCTGCTGCAGGTTCGAGCCGAACGTAGAGAGGCACCGGAGCCGCTTGCGGCGACGGCCCGAAGGGCAAGCGAAGCGAGTCATCCTGCACGACCCACCAATGTAAAAAAGCGCCCTAAAGGCGCTTTTTTGCTATCTGCGATAGAGACGATTTCCCCCCTCAATACTGGTAGGCTTCCTCAAGCTCTTCAATTTCTTGCCGATATCTCTTTTTTGGCAAGAGATTTTCACCATGACCACAATACAAACATCCACCGCATCGGTACAAACCCAGAGCAGCGGCAGCAGTCGCAGTACTGGCAGCGACATCTCCTCACAGATCACCCGTCTGACGTCGCAAATTACCAAACTGACCCAGCAGCTGAAAGATGTTGCCAACGGTAGCGGCACCACCGAAGACAAGAAAAAGCAGCAGGAGTTACTGCAGGCGCAGATCAAAATGTTGCAGGCCCAGCTGGCGCAGCTGCAACGCCGTCAGGCAGAAGAAGCACAGCAGAAGCAGGAACAGCAGCAGGGCAAAGTGGAAGGGGTGAACTCCCCTTCCGATGAGCATAAGATTGATATCTACGTCTGATGCGTCGCGTATGCGGGCCAGATTTCCACGCTGCGCCTGCATCCCCTCTTTATGCCCGGTTTAAATGCGTCAGCGCCTCAACCAGTTTTATCATTGCGGGCGTTGCCTGCTGCTCTTCATAGACGATATACAGATCTGCCGGAATACGTGCTTCCAGGGGACGAAACACCACGCCGGGCCAGTTCATCTGCGCGTAGCTGTCCGCAATTAACGTAATACCAATCCCCATGCTGACCATCGCCAGCACCGTTTGCGGCTCCATGACCTCACGAACAATCATCGGTGAAAAACCGGCACTCTGACAAACGCGTTGCAAGAAGGCCCAGTCGGTATGCATCGACGGCATGGTGACGAAATATTCATTGCGCAGTGCCTCAAGCGGTACGGCATCACAGGCAGTCAGAGGATGATCCTGCGGCATCGCCACCAGAAATGACGATTCATGCAGGCGTAAGCGGGTAAACCCCGGCATCGGTTCCGTCGCCATCCGCCAGATCCCTGCATCCAGTTCACGTCGCTCCAGCAGCGCCATCTGCGTGGTGGGCATGTTCTCGCGGAACATCACCTCAACATTGGGATTCTCTTTCAGGAAACGGCGCATCACAGGCCGCATCTTTCCCCACATGGCGGTTCCTACCACGCCAAGCTCAATACGCCCTGCCTCACCGCGTCCGATCTGCTCGACGCGCGCCATAGCCTGGCTGGCACTGGCCAACAAACGGCGCGACTCCTCCATCAGGATCTTACCGGCGTGGGTTAGCGCGACGCTGCGCGAGTGGCGTACAAACAGCAAGGTACCGAGCTGTTGCTCCAGCTCTTTGACGTGAATACTTAACGGGGGCTGCGACATGTTCAGACGGGCCGCAGCCCGTCCGAAATGCAGCTCTTCTGCAACAGCGAGAAAGTAACGCAATAATTTCAGATCGATACGGTGGGCTCGTTCCATCCCGACTGCGCTCCATGAATAAGAGAGTGATGCAGGGAATTTACCACAGGGCCCACCGTAACAATAACGTAAGCGCCAGGACTAATGTGCCAGCGAGTTGGCCGCCATTTTTTCTGGCTGATGCTGATATTTAAAGAACAGGGCAAAGATAACCGCCAGCGCCAGCGAATAGGCGGCAAACAGCAGCCAGATGGTTTGCCAGTCTTTCACCCCATCCACCGAGAAGTAATCCACCGCCATTCCGCTCAGAATCGATCCGACCCATGCGCCCACGCCATTTACCATGGTCATAAACAGCCCCTGGGCGCTGGCACGAATGCTGGAGTCTACCTCCTGCTCGACGAACACCGATCCTGAGATATTGAAGAAGTCGAATGCACAGCCATAGACAATCATCGACATCAGCAGCAGCACAAAACCAAACGGAGAAGGATCGCCGAACGCGAAGAAGCCGAAGCGCAGCGTCCACGCCAGCATGCTCATCAGCATCACGGTTTTGATGCCATAACGCTTAAGGAAGTACGGGATGGTCAGGATAAAGCCCACTTCCGCCATCTGCGAAACGGAAAGCAAAATAGAGGGATAGTTGACCACAAAGCTGTCGGCAAACTCAGGATTGCGGGCAAAATCATGCAGGAACGGATTGCCAAAGACGTTGGTAATTTGCAGGACCGCCCCCAGCATCATCGCAAACCCAAAGAAGATGGCCATCCGCGGATTTTTGAACAGCACGAAGGCATCCAGGCCCAGCTTGCTGGCGAGCGTGGTGGACGCTTTCTTCTGCGCCACCGGGATCTTCGGCAGCGTTATGGCGTACATCGCCAACAGCAGTGACGCGCCGGAGGCGATATATAGCTGCGCGCTGCTTAATTCCAGCCCCATCAAACTGACCGTCCACATAGCCACAATAAAGCCTATCGTGCCAAACACGCGAATGGGTGGGAAAGCGGTGACCGGATCCTTGCCCGACTGGGCGAGGCAGGAGTAAGACACGCTGTTGGACAAGGCGATGGTCGGCATATAGGCCATAGCATTGATCAGCATCACCCAGAACATGGTATCCGGGTCGGTGACGGTGGTGGCGTAGAGCAACACGCCAGCGCACACCAGATGACAGAACATGTAGGCACGCTCGGCGCGCAGCCATTTATCGGCAATGATCCCCATAATGCCGGGCATGATGATCGCCGCCAGGCCTTTAGAGCTGTAGACCATGCCGACGTTGGCACCGGTAAAATCGAGGGTGTTAATCATGTAAGAACCCAGGGTGACCAGCCAACTACCCCAGATGAAATACTGTAAAAACGACATGACCTTTAATCGGGATGCAATACCCATATTGTGTTCCTTGCCGCAGAGTCAGACCCCGCAGGCGGGGTCATTATTATTATGAGTGTCAGGCTAACTTGCGTAAGAACCCGCAGATCAGGTCAATAAAGTTTTGCCGGGACAGTTCTGCCGCGGCCAGCGTTTGTTCATGGGACAGCTTGATGTCGCCCAGCCCCTCCGCCAGATTAGTAATAGCCGATACGGCCACCACCTTGAGCCCGCAGTGGCGGGCAGCGATCACTTCCGGCACCACCGACATCCCGACAACGTCGCCGCCGATAATCTGCATCATGCGGATCTCAGCCACCGTCTCAAAGTTAGGCCCTGGATAAGAGACGAAGACCCCTTCTGTCAGTGGAAAACCGGCTTCTGCCGCCACCGTCTGCAGAACCGCGCGGTACTCGGCATCATAAGCATTCGCCAGCGAGAAGAAGCGATCGCCGAAGCGTTCGTCGTTCAGCCCAACCATTGGCGTACCCGGCATGGTGTTGATGTGATCGTTTAGCGCGACCAGGCTGCCCGGCCCGACTTCCGGGCGCAGCGAACCCGCCGCATTGGTGCTAAACAGCAGCTCACAGCCCAGCAGCTTCAGGGTGCGAATCGCATCGGTCATCACGCTCATGCCGCGGCCTTCATAAAAATGTCCGCGCCCCTTCATGCACGCCACCGGAACCCCGGCCAGATGGCCGAGCACCAGCTCCCCGGCATGCCCATGAACGGTACTGACCGGGAAACCCGGCAGCTTCTCGTAGGAGATAGCCACCGCGCCTTCAATTTGTTCTGCCAGGGCGCCTAAACCGGAGCCAAGAATAAAAGCCACGCGTGGCGTAAAGTCGGGTTTGTAACCCCGGATGATGTCGGCGCTATACCAGGGATTCTGGGAAAAAAGAGAGTGGCTCATGCGAAATCCTTTAAGCTGAATAATTGGAATAATGTTGAGTACCTCTTTCTTATAGCGAGAGTGGCTAACCCTTTACCAATACACTTTCCCGGGCCGATCGATAGGCGTTTCGAATGGATTAGTCTGCTACTTCTGATACAGCGGATCCCGCACCCGACCTGCGGTCAGCTCGCTGGCCTGCAGACGAACCACATCCCACAGCGCCTGGGCCGCAGTCGATAACGAGCGATTCTTACGGCGCACCAGCATCAGCTGCCGCTCAACCACCGGAGTCAGTCGCTTGATCTGCAGATGATTGCCCTGCGGCAGCGGCAGCGCCAGCGCGGGCAGGACGCTGATACCAATGCCCGACTCAACCATCGGAAACAGCGTCGCCGGATGACCAATCTCCTGCACAATATTGGCCTCGACCGAGAAGCCCGCCAGCGCGGCGTCGATCAGCGGTCGGCTGCCGGAAGCATAATCCTGTAGCACCAGCCGCTGACCCTCAAGCTCGTGCCAGCTCACCGAATCCCGTCCGGCAAAGGGATGATCGTCGCGGCACAGCAGCAGGAAGGGTTCCGACAGCACGGTCTCACACTCCAAATCGGTTGCCGCACCGGGATCGATCACAATGCCAAAATCCACCTCCCCCTGGCGAATGCTCTCCAGCACCCACTGCTGCGGGCGATCGTGCAGGACAAATTTAATCTCCGGGTACTGAAAATTACTTTGAGCAATACAGTGCGGAATAAGATGCGCCGAAATGGTCTGGCTGGCCGCCACCCGCACCGTCCCGGACAGCTGTTGCCCGACCCGGCCCACGTCGCGCAGGGTAGTCGACAGCTCGTCCAGTATGCGCTCCAGACGCGCCGCCAGCTGCTGGCCTGCCTCGGTCAGCACCACCTCGCGCGTGGTTCTGTCGAGTAAACGGACCCCGGTCTGCAGTTCCAGCTCCTTCACGCTGTGGCTCACCGCCGACTGGCTCAAGCCGATTTTCTCCCCTGCCCGGCTAAAACTTTTTGCCTGCGCGACGGTGACGAAAACGCGCAGCTGACGCAGGGAGTAATTCATCTGTTTTCCTCATATATTGATGCAATAAATCAATTTTATTTCTCAAAGGGAAGAAAGCACAATAGTGCCATCTCTATTCAGGAGTATTTATGAAACTTTTTCGCATCCTCGATCCGTTTACGCTCACGCTTATTGGCGTTGTTTTACTGGCTTCACTGTTCCCGGCCCGCGGTGGCTTTGTGCCATTTTTTGAAGGGCTGACAACCGCCGCCATTGCGCTGCTGTTCTTTATGCACGGGGCCAAGCTTTCCCGCGAGGCGATTGTTGCAGGCGGCAGCCACTGGCGGCTGCATCTGTGGGTGATGTGCAGCACCTTTGTCGTCTTCCCGGTGTTAGGCGTGCTGTTTGCCTGGTGGGCACCGGTCAATGTCGACCCGGCGCTGTATACCGGCTTCCTCTATCTGTGCATTTTGCCGGCCACCGTCCAGTCCGCCATCGCCTTTACCTCGATGGCGGGCGGTAACGTGGCGGCGGCCGTGTGCTCCGCTTCGGCTTCCAGTCTGTTAGGCATTTTTGTCTCGCCGCTGCTGGTTGGGCTGGTGATGAATATGCACGGGGCTGAAGGCAACATGGATCAGGTCGGGAAGATTATGCTCCAGCTGCTGCTGCCGTTTGTGCTCGGCCATCTCTCCCGTCCGTGGACCGGGGCGTTTGTGGCGAAGCATAAGAAGTGGATCGCCAAAACCGATCAGACATCGATTCTGTTAGTGGTCTATTCCGCCTTCAGCGAAGCGGTAGTCAACGGTATCTGGCATAAAGTCGGGGTCGGATCGCTGCTGTTTATCGTAGTGGTGAGTCTGGTGCTGCTGGCAATCATCATTGCGATTAATGTGTTCGCCGCCCGCAGCTTCGGCTTCAATAAAGCCGATGAAATTACCATTGTCTTCTGCGGTTCGAAAAAGAGCCTGGCAAACGGGATCCCGATGGCCAATATTCTGTTTCCGACCTCGGTAATTGGGATGATGGTGCTGCCGCTGATGATCTTCCACCAGCTACAGCTGATGATCTGCTCGGTGCTGGCGCGCCGCTATCAGCGCCAGACCGAGAAACTGCAGGCGCAGGAGAAGGCCCCCGCCGCTAAAGCTTAAGGACGTTTCAGGGGCTGAACCAGCTGGGTCAGCCCCTCGGTTTTGATCAGTAACGTCAGCGCCATTAGTTCGCCAAGATGCCCGGCAGGAAATCCATCCTTACGGGCAAACCACAGTAAATACTCTTCCGGCACGTCAATCAGCCTGCGGCCCTGATACTTGCCGAAGGGCATCTCGGTATTGGCGATCTCGATAAGCTGCGCTTTATCCACGTTACTCTCCTAACAGACGCAGCATCTCTGCTTCATCAATCACGTCAATGCCCAGCTCCTGCGCTTTGGCGAGCTTCGAGCCCGCCGCCTCACCGGCAATCACCAGGTCGGTTTTCTTCGATACGCTACCCGCGACTTTCGCCCCCTGCGCCACCAGACGCGCTTTGGCATCATCGCGGGAAAGCTGGCTCAGACTGCCAGTCAGCACCACCGTTTTACCGGCAAACGGGCTGTCGATCTCTCCAGCATTGATCACCACCGGCGCAGGCCAACGCACACCTTCGTTGAGCAACTGACCGATGACGTCGCGATTGCTCTCTTCCGCGAAGAAGTTAAGCACGTGCGTGGCAACCACAATGCCCACGTCCGGAACTTTTTGCAGCTCCTCAATGGACGCTTTCTGGAGCGCATCGAGTGTCCCGAAATACGCAGCCAGGTTGGCGGCTGTCGCCTCGCCCACTTCGCGGATACCCAGCGCATACAGGAAGCGGGCAAAGGTGGTCTCTTTAGCCTTATCCAGCGCATTAAACACATTTTGCGCCGATTTTGGCCCCATTCGATCCAGACCGGTCAGCTTGCCTGGCGTCAGGCGGAACAGATCGGCGGGGGTATGGACATACTCTTTCTCAACCAGCTGGTCGATGATTTTATCGCCCATACCGTCCACGTCCAGCGCCCGGCGGGAGACAAAGTGCTTAAGGGCCTCTTTACGCTGAGCCCCGCAGACCAGGCCGCCGGTACAGCGCGTCACGACTTCACCTTCAACACGCTCTACGTCCGAGCCACAGACCGGGCAGTGGGCCGGGAACTCAATGGCACGCGTATCCTCAGGGCGTTCAGATTCCACGACGTTGACCACCTGCGGGATCACATCCCCGGCGCGTCGAATCACCACTTTGTCGCCAATGCGCAGCCCCAGACGGTCAATTTCATCGGCGTTGTGCAGCGTGGCGTTGCTGACCAGTACCCCGGCAACCTGAACCGGTTCGAGGCGCGCCACCGGCGTTATCGCCCCGGTGCGCCCGACCTGGAACTCAACGTCGCGAACAAAGGTCATCTGCTCCTGGGCCGGGAACTTAAAGGCCACTGCCCAGCGGGGTGCGCGGGCGACAAAACCCAGTTGCGCCTGCAGGGCAAGGGCGTTGACTTTGATCACCACCCCGTCGATATCAAACCCGAGCGTCGGACGATCGGCTTCAACCTGACGGTAAAAGGCCAGCACCGCCTCCGGGGAGTCACACAGCTGCACCCGGTTACTCACCGGCAGCCCCCAGGCTTTGAACTGCAGCAGGCGGCCCAGATGGGTGTCCGGTAACTCGCCACCCTCCAGAATCCCCACACCGTAGCAGAAGAAAGTAAGGGGTCGCTTCGCGGTAATGCGCGGGTCAAGCTGGCGCAGCGATCCTGCGGCGGCATTACGCGGATTAGCAAAAATTTTGCCCCCGGTACGGCGCGCCTCGTCGTTGATTTTTTCAAAGCCCGCCTGCGGCAGGAACACTTCGCCCCGCACCTCCAGACGTGCGGGAATATTCTCGCCGCGCAGCTTAAGCGGGATCGCGCGGATGGTGCGCACATTGGCGGTAATGTCTTCCCCGGTGGTGCCGTCGCCACGCGTCGCGGCGCGAATCATCACCCCGTTTTCATACAGGATGCTGACCGCCAGGCCGTCCAGCTTCAGCTCGCAGCACCAGCTCAGCGCCTCGGTGCTTTTCAGCCGGTCCTGCACGCGTTTGTTAAAGGCGAGGAAGCTCTCTTCGTCGAAGACGTTATCCAGCGACAGCATCGGCACTTCGTGGCGGATCTGGCTGAACGAGGCCAGCGGCGCGGCACCGACGCGCTGGGTTGGCGAATCCGGGGTGATTAAATCCGGATGCTGGGCTTCCAGCTCGCGCAGCTCACCCATCAGACGGTCATACTCCGCGTCAGGCACTTCTGGCGCGTCCATCACATGATAAAGGTATTCATGATGGCGAAGCGTGGTTCGCAGTTCAGTGAGTTGTTGTTCGATTGAGTCCATGGCGCACCATCAATGAGAAAAACCCCCGACAGGCGGGGGTTGAGGAGGAGTGAAACAAACGCAGACTGTTATGCGTTAGCTTCTTTAACTTCGCGGATGCGGTCCTGATATTCGCGCAACTTCTGCGGCGTCATCATACGACGCTGATCGTCGAGCACCATGCCGCCGACTTCATCGGCGATGTGCTGGGCAGACTGCAGCATCAGCTTAAAGTTTTGCAGTTCATCACCGTAAGACGGCACCTGCATAAAGATCGTAATACCTGGCGTGGTAAAGTCACCGGTCATCTCCGGATCGAAGGTTCCCGGGTTGACCATATTGGCCAGACTGAACAGGGAAGGACCGCTACCGTCCGGGCTCAGATGACGATGGAAGATATTCATATCGCCAAATTTAAAGCCCGCCTGCTCGATACTGTTGAGCAGCACTTCGCCATTAATGGCTGTACCCTGATGGGCGGCAACGCTCATGACGATCACCGTCTCTTTGCGCTGCGGTTTCTCAACCACTGGGGCGGCTTCGACTACCGGCTCCGGCTCTACGACAGGCGCAGGTGCGGGTTGCGGCGCAACAGGCTGCGGTGCCTGCTGCACGACCGGCTGAGGTTGAGATTCAGGCTGAGCGGCATACTGGGGTTGCTGCACCGGCTGCTGGCGCACAGGCTCTTGCTGCTGCGGTTGCGGCGGCTGTACCGGCACGTCGACAGGCTGCTGCTGCTGCGCAGGTCGTGGCTGCGCGGAGGCGTACGGCGGCTGATACTGATGCTGCGGAGACTGACGAGGCGCTTCATGCTCCCCATGGCCTGCACCGGGTGCCGTATTGTTGCGATGAACGCGAACTTCACCCACACCGTCATCTTCCGTTTCATCGATATCGTCATCGCTATCGTCTTCACGGGTCGACTTCATGCGCTTCAATGGGCGATCGCGAAACATAGAAGAGCGCTCTTTACGGCTGGTCCAGAAACCATGTACCAGTAAAGCGATTATGGCGATCGCGCCAACAATGATTAATATCAGACGCAAATCCTGCATCATTATATTCTCTGTTGTTCTAACACCTTGCCACCACGGCAAACATTTACTCACTAAGAGTATTTGCCGATTACCTCAAGTGCAAGTGCGTGCAGAGCATTCGCAGCATAAAGATGGACGAAATCGTGCTTTTTGCTGTTTTTTCGAACATTTCTTAACTGGTCAACGTGCCACAACTGGCTAATATAGGCGGGCAATTTCACTGGTTGTGATAAAAGGAGCTCCACCTGGTTATGGTTTCATCAACTTCTTCTCCCCCACGCAGCGGCGTCTGGTACTTTTCTCAGGGCTGGAAACTGGTTTCACTGCCAGGCATCCGGCGCTTTGTCATTCTGCCCCTGCTGATCAACATTCTGCTGATGGGTGGTGCGTTCTGGTGGCTCTTCACTCAACTGGACAGCTGGATCCCGGCCATTATGAGCCATGTCCCCGACTGGCTGCAGTGGCTGAGCTACGTATTGTGGCCGCTGGTGGTGCTCTCGGTTCTGCTGGTGTTTGGCTATCTCTTTTCGACGATTGCCAACTGGATTGCGGCCCCGTTTAACGGCCTGCTGGCCGAACAGCTCGAAGCGCGACTGACCGGTGCAACCCCACCGGATACCGGCGTGCTGGGAGTCATGAAAGATGTCCCGCGGATCATGAAGCGCGAATGGCAAAAGCTTGCCTGGTATCTGCCGCGCGCGCTGGTGCTGCTGGTGCTCTATTTTATTCCGGGCATCGGGCAAACTGTCGCGCCGGTTGTGTGGTTCCTGTTCAGCGCCTGGATGCTGGCGATCCAGTATTGCGATTACCCGTTTGATAACCACAAGGTGCCGTTTAAAGAGATGCGCACCGCCCTGCGCAGCCGCAAGATGACCAATATGCAGTTTGGCGCCCTGACCAGCCTGTTTACGCTGATCCCGGTACTGAATCTGTTCATCATGCCGGTTGCAGTTTGCGGCGCGACGGCGATGTGGGTCGACTGCTACCGTGATAAACACGCGTTATGGAAATAGAGCACATTCGCCCTAAATAATTCGCGTTACAGGAAGGCGGCAAGTGAGTAAATCCTGGGAGCTTACATCAGTAAGTGACCGGGGTGAACGAACGCAGCCAACGCGCCTGCGGCGTGAAGGATGACGGGCAGGCTTATGCCACTCCTTATTCCATACCGATCCCCATTATTTCTTTGCAGCATATAGATATGCGAATTCCTTACTTCCCCATCGCCGCCTTGCAGGTATGCTGATGCGGTATCCCAAATTCAAACAGTTAAGGACAGGCCATGAGTAAGATTTTTGAAGACAACTCGCTGACTATCGGTCACACGCCCCTGGTTCGACTGAACCGTATCGGTAATGGACGCATTCTGGCGAAGGTAGAATCTCGTAACCCAAGCTTCAGCGTAAAATGCCGTATCGGTGCCAATATGATTTGGGATGCGGAAAAACGCGGCGTGCTGAAACCGGGCGTTGAGCTGGTTGAACCAACCAGCGGTAACACCGGCATAGCGTTGGCCTACGTGGCTGCAGCGCGCGGCTACAAGCTGACGCTGACCATGCCGGAAACCATGAGCATCGAACGTCGTAAGCTGCTTAAAGCGCTGGGCGCAAACCTGGTGCTGACCGAAGGCGCGAAAGGCATGAAAGGCGCGATCCAAAAGGCAGAAGAAATTGTTGCCAGCGATCCGGCTAAATATCTGCTGCTGCAGCAGTTCAGCAACCCGGCTAACCCGGAAATCCACGAAAAAACCACCGGCCCGGAAATCTGGGAAGATACCGACGGTCAGGTTGACGTGTTTATTTCAGGCGTGGGCACTGGCGGTACGCTGACCGGCGTCAGCCGTTATATTAAAGGCACTAAAGGCAAAAAAGATCTGATTACCGTTGCCGTTGAGCCAACCGACTCCCCTGTTATTGCACAGGCGCTGGCAGGCGAAGAGCTGAAACCGGGTCCGCATAAAATCCAGGGTATCGGCGCCGGCTTTATTCCGGGTAACCTGGATCTGAAGCTGATTGATAAAGTGGTTGCTATCACTAACGATGAGGCGATCTCAACTGCACGCCGTCTGATGGAAGAAGAAGGTATTCTGGCGGGCATCTCTTCGGGTGCGGCGGTTGCTGCGGCACTGCAGTTGCTCGAAGATGAAACCTTTACCAACAAGAATATTGTGGTTATCCTTCCGTCCTCGGGTGAGCGTTATTTAAGCACGGCTCTGTTTGCAGATCTCTTCACTGAGAAAGAATTGCAACAGTAGTGCCAAAATGTAAATAGCGCGTAAAAAAGCACCCTTCAGGGTGCTTTTTTGTGGCCTGCTTCAAAGTTTTACCTCTTCTGGCATTGCTTCACCCCGTAGGCTCTGGTATTTAAGCTGACAATTATTTTGATGCGCGAAATTAATCGGATCACGAAATCCGATGGCTGAATCGATTTTATGATTTGGTTCAAGTATTGCTTTCGCGGCATAATGTTTAATGTCGAACGAAACGTCAGCAGCCTGACATGCCAGCATCGGAATGCGTTTGACACAAGCTGCGCTATGTACCGTTAAGCCGGTGCTAACAATACAGGCTAAAGTCCAACCGCCAGGCTAGACTTTAGTTCCACAACACTAAACCAATAAGTTGGGGAAATACAATGTTCCAGCAAGAAGTTACCATTACCGCTCCGAACGGTCTGCACACCCGCCCTGCTGCTCAGTTTGTTAAAGAAGCGAAAGGCTTCACTTCTGAGATCACTGTGACTTCCAACGGCAAAAGCGCAAGCGCGAAAAGCCTGTTCAAACTGCAGACTCTGGGCCTGACTCAGGGTACCGTTGTGACTATCTCCGCGGAAGGCGAAGACGAGCAGAAAGCAGTTGAGCATCTGGTTAAACTGATGGCTGAGCTCGAGTAAGTATCCGGGTTCTTTTTAATATCAGTCACAAGTAAGGTAGGGTTATGATTTCAGGCATTTTAGCATCCCCGGGTATCGCTTTCGGCAAAGCACTTCTGCTGAAGGAAGACGAGATCGTCATCGACCGGAAAAAGATTTCTGCCGATAAGGTTAGTCAGGAAGTTGAACGTTTTCTGAGCGGTCGTGCAAAAGCATCTGCGCAGTTGGAAACAATCAAGACTAAAGCCGGCGAAACTTTCGGTGAAGAAAAAGAAGCCATCTTCGAAGGCCACATCATGTTGCTCGAAGATGAGGAGCTGGAGCAGGAAATCATAGCCCTCATTAAAGATAAGAACATGACAGCCGACGCGGCTGCACATGAGATTATCGAAGGTCAGGCTACGGCTCTGGAAGAGCTGGACGATGAATACCTGAAAGAGCGTGCGGCTGACGTACGTGACATCGGTAAGCGCCTGCTGCGCAATATCCTCGGCCTGGCTATTATCGACCTGAGCTCCATTCAGGACGAAGTTATCCTGGTTGCTGCTGACCTGACCCCATCAGAAACCGCACAGCTGAACCTGAACAAGGTGCTGGGTTTCATCACTGATGCGGGCGGCCGTACCTCCCACACCTCGATCATGGCGCGTTCACTGGAGCTGCCAGCCATCGTGGGAACCGGTAGCGTCACCGCTCAGGTTAAAAACAACGACTATCTGATTCTGGATGCCGTAAACAATCTGGTTTACGTCAATCCGACCAACGAAGAGATCGACAAGCTGCGTGCCGTTCAGGAGCAGGTTGCTTCTGAAAAAGCCGAACTGGCCAAACTGAAAGATCTGCCAGCGATTACGCTGGACGGCCATCAGGTTGAAGTCTGCGCCAACATCGGTACCGTTCGTGACGTTGATGGCGCTGAGCGCAACGGCGCAGAAGGTGTCGGCCTGTACCGTACCGAATTCCTGTTCATGGACCGTGACGCCCTGCCAACCGAAGAAGAGCAGTTTGCGGCGTATAAAGCCGTTGCTCTGGCTTGCGGCTCCCAGGCAGTTATCGTGCGTACCATGGATATCGGTGGCGACAAAGAGCTGCCGTACATGAACTTCCCGAAAGAAGAGAACCCGTTCCTGGGCTGGCGTGCAGTGCGTATCGCCATGGATCGTAAAGAGATCCTGCGTGACCAGGTCCGCGCTATTCTGCGTGCTTCCGCTTTCGGTAAACTGCGCATCATGTTCCCGATGATCATCTCTGTTGAAGAAGTGCGTGCACTGAAGAAAGAGATCGAAATCTACAAACAGGAACTGCGTGACGAAGGTAAAGACTTTGACGAAACCATCGAAGTCGGCGTAATGGTGGAAACCCCTGCCGCGGCAACGATTGCCCGTCATTTAGCCAAAGAAGTCGATTTCTTTAGTATTGGTACCAACGACTTAACCCAGTACACCCTGGCAGTTGACCGTGGTAATGATATGATTGCGCATCTCTACCAGCCAATGTCCCCATCGGTACTGACGCTGATCAAGCAAGTTATTGATGCTTCTCATGCTGAAGGCAAATGGACAGGCATGTGTGGTGAGCTTGCAGGCGATGAACGTGCTACACTTCTGTTGCTGGGTATGGGTCTGGACGAATTCTCTATGAGCGCCATTTCCATCCCGCGCATTAAGAAGATTATCCGTAACACGAACTTCGAAGATGCGAAGGTGTTAGCAGAGCAGGCTCTTGCTC